>JAFNGM010000196.1:19347-19857 GCA_017885225.1 Syntrophaceae bacterium
CTGTCCCTTAACGCGGCAAAATCCTCCAATATAAACGGATCCCTCTATCTTCAAAGGCTCATAGCGGATCGTCATTCCCAGCCTGACAGCCAATTCTTCAAGCTGATTCAATGTCGTGACATCGTCCATGCAGTCATTTCTCTGAGGTCATTTTCGTCATCTGTGTGAGCCAAGCGATGTCCGGGGTTCGCATCAAGTTTCTTCCCGCACAACCTCTTTCATGGTCTGCCGGTAGAGACGGCTGAGCTCTTTATACGCATCGATGCCCATAGTCACATAGGCTTCCATCTCCGGGGAAACATCCTTGATGATCTTAGCCGGATTCCCTGCAACCAGTTTCCCCGCCGGGATATGCATCCCCTGGGGCACGACCGCCCCCGCCGCAATAATGACGCCCTCTTCGCAAACAACCTTCTGCAGGAGTACGGCCCCCATGCCGACAACACACCGTTCATGCATGGTTACATCATGAAGAACGGCATTATGCGCGACAATAACATTCTTGCTAAT
>JAFNGM010000197.1:0-16493 GCA_017885225.1 Syntrophaceae bacterium
GGATGGAAGTTCACGTTACATTTCGCACAGGGCTATGCCTCAGGTGATTTCCACTGGTTCAAGTGCTGCAGGACAGGGGGGACGCCTGTCCTGCAGATACGTAGTGACGCTGAAAGGTTATTTCTTCTTTTTTAATAATCTCTGCTCAAGTGCGGCCAATTCATCTTTAAGGCCCTGCGGCAGCCTATTCCCGAACTGGCTGTAGTGTATCTTGATGCTTTCTACCTCTTTGAGCCAGTCGTTGGTGTCTACTTTCAGCAGTGCGGTCATATCCGCATCGGACACGTTGAGTCCTGAAGTATCAATAGCTCCGGGCGCAGGGACATAACCGATAGGGGTTTCTATGGCCTTTCCCGTTCCCTCAATCCTTTCGAAAATCCATTTGAGGACGCGACTGTTTTCGCCGTAGCCGGGCCATAGCCATTTGCCGTCGGGTGTTTTACGGAACCAATTCACATAGAATATTTTCGGGAGCTTGCGAGGATCGGTTTTCTTTCCCATTTTCAGCCAGTGTGCAAAATAATCTCCCATATGGTAACCGCAGAAAGGCAGCATGGCGAAAGGGTCTCTCCGCATTTCTCCGACGGTTCCTGCGGCCGCAGCGGTTTTTTCGGAACTGGCGATAGAACCCATGAAGGTACCGTGCTGCCAGTTGAACGCTTCATACACAAGAGGAACTATCGTGGCGCGGCGGCCGCCAAAGAGAAAAGCGGATATGGGAACGCCCTTGGGGTCTTCCCATGCAGGATCAATTACCGGACACTGACCTGCCGGCGCCGTAAAGCGCGCATTGGGATGTGACGCCGAGCGCCCTGAATCCGGTGTCCAGGGTTGTCCTTTCCAGTCGGTCAGACTTGCGGGAGGTTCCTTTGTCATTTCCTCCCACCAGACATCACAATCAGGAGTTAAGGCTACGTTCGTGAAAATTGAATTTTTCGTCATGCTCAACATGGCGTTCGGGTTGGAATCCATTGACGTACCGGGAGCAACGCCAAAGAATCCATTCTCAGGGTTGATGCCGTATAATCTTCCATCGTTTCCGAATTTCATCCAGGCTATATCATCTCCCACGGTCTCCGCCTTCCATCCTGGAATTGTCGGTATCAGCATGGCGAGGTTGGTCTTTCCGCAGGCGCTGGGGAATGCGCCGGTGATAAAGTGCTTTTTACCTTTCGGAGACGTAAGCCCAAGTATGAGCATATGCTCGGCCAGCCATCCCTCGTCGCGCGCCATGACCGAGGCAATGCGGAGGGAAAAACATTTCTTACCCAGCAACGCGTTCCCTCCGTAGCCGCTTCCGAAGGACCAGATTTCCCTCGTTTCAGGGAAATGAACGATATATTTATGGTCATTATTGCAGGGCCAGGGCACATCTTTCTCGCCGGGCTGCAGGGGCTTGCCGACGGAGTGCAGGCAGGGGACAAAATGTCCGTCTGATCCAAGAATGTCGAGAACAGATTTTCCCATGCGGGTCATAATTCGCATACTGCAGACGACGTAGGGAGAATCGGTTATTTCTATGCCGATGTGGGCGATAGTGGAACCCAGAGGTCCCATGCTGAAAGGAATAACATACATGGTTCTTCCTTTCATACATCCATTGTAGTGGCCAACAAGGATTTTTTTCATTTCAACAGGGTCGAACCAATTATTCGTCGGTCCCGCGTCCTCTTTATTCTTTGAACAAATGAAAGTCCTTTCTTCAACCCGTGCCACATCGGCAGGGTCTGATTTGGCGTAGTAACAGTTTGGTCTCTTCTTCTCATTCAGCTTGATGTAGGTGCCTGATTTTATCATGAGCTGAGACAGCTCATCATATTCTTTCTGTGATCCGTCGCACCAGTGGACACGATCGGGCTTGCACATTTCCGCCATTTCTTTTACCCACTGTAAAAGTATCTGATTTGATGTCATGACAATCCTTCCTTCTTCATAATAACTAATTATATTAACCACATAAAACCATATACATCACCATGNNAAAGGATCTTCGCTCGTTGCGATCCCGGCAAGTACGTAATGAAAAACGCAGGGAGTATAGAGAAGAGGGGTATTTGTGTCAAGAAAAAAGCTACTGAAAAGAGCCTTGACAATTGTTGGGCAATACATTAGCGTACGCGGCGAAAGAAGATTGCAGGAGTTTATGATGATCGGCGTTCTTATCACAACCCACGGGAACCTGGGGAGCGAGCTGATTAAGGCAGCTGAGCTAATCAAGGGGAAATTGGAAGGGGTGCTCCATGTCTCAGTAGATCAGACCAAGGGAATGGAGGAAATAAAGAAAGAAATAAGTTCCTCCATCAAAAAGCTGGATCGTGGTCAGGGGGTTTTGATCCTGACGGATCTTTTCGGTGGTACACCTTCAAATATATCTCTTTCATTTCTCAAAGAAGGAAAATTAGAAGTCGTAACCGGCGTTAATTTGCCCATGCTGCTGAAACTCTATGACAAGAGACATGAAATGAATCTTGCGGAGTTCGCTTCTTATATCAAGGAATACGGGAGGAAAAACATATACTTAGCAAGTGAAGTATTGAGCAAAAAAGTAGTATAAGGTTCTTTATTATGCATTAATATTAAATGATCATAACTGTTTTGTCATGAGCTAAAATGACGTTAAATGATCGCATGACATTTCCCTCCACAATGTACAGCTCACACTGTACGCACTATAGCCGGATGAACCAACGCACAATTGAAATATCACACATGATAATGGATGATATAGATGAAATAGTATCCATTGAAAACTCATCGTTTCCTTCACCGTGGTCAAGGGATGTTTTTATGCGAGAACTTCATATACCCGTGTCCCGAAGTCTTGTAGCAAAGAAGCATAAGAATCAGAATAAAGAAGTAGCGGCGTATCTGATTTATTGGATTATAGCCGGAGAGGTGCAGATTCATAAAATCGCAGTAAAAAAAGAAGTGCAGAATTCAGGAATCGCCACGAAACTTATCGGAGAAATGGTGAGGCTTTCCCGCCAAGAAGGCGCGAGCGTATGCACGCTTGAGGTAGGTCAATCGAACGAAATCGCGAAAAAACTGTATGAAAAATGTGGTTTTGTGATAACAGAAGTGAGAAAGGGATACTATCAGGAATCAGGCGATGATGCCCTGATTATGTGTGCGGATTTGAAATCTTAAAGCGACTTTCCATGTAAAAAACGTAGAACGCCGTCATGCTTGGGAAAATAATTAGAAACACAAAAATAATCGATGGGCATTTCCTGCTTGCGGTCAAACTGCCGCAATCATTTCAGACGCCCATGCCAGGACAGTTTGTCATGGTACGAGAGAAGGGGCGCCTTGATCCGTTGCTGGGGAGACCGTTCAGCGTGTATACTTTCGCTCGGATGGAGAACGCCGTGATCGTGGAAATTCTTTATAAAGTCGTGGGGAAGGAAACGTCAATCCTGTCAATGCTTAAAAGGGGTGTTCTTTTAGAAATATATGGTTCCTATGGGAGCGCATTCAACATCACTACAAATACGAAAAAGGTTGTGCTCATCTGCGGAGGAATAGGCATCGCACCTCTCACATTTCTCGCTTCGCATTACTGGGGGCTGGCGACCGGTGATATCGATGTTATCTGCTACCTGGGAGCGACAGGAGCAGCAAAACTCGTCGGAGTCGCGAGAATGGAGGAATTGTGTCAGGGTGTTTTTATCAGTACGGACGACGGCAGTATGGGGTATCATGGAACCGTGACGGATCTATTCGCGCGGGATGTTACTTCATATGATTCGAGCAATGCGTCGATTTACGCGTGCGGTCCCCGCCCCATGCTGAAGAAGCTCTCGGAAATGCTTTCGATGTGCGCACTGCCATGCCAGGTATCACTTGAGGAGCGTATGGCATGCGGGGTTGGCGCGTGCCTTGGCTGTTCTATAGAAACTTATGACAGGGAAGGCAAGAGTACGTACAGACGTGTCTGCAAAGACGGCCCGGTTTTTGATATTCATGACATTATCTGGAAGTAATGTATATTGTATTGTCTCACTTGGGGATTGGGAGAAAAACCTCACCTTTATGCGGAAACTTTAGTTTAATCTGTAGCACTCCAAGGGTTCGAGGGGTCGAGGGTTCCAGGATTCGAGGGTAGGCATGAACAGTAATAACGTAAAAAATATACCGAAAATGGCTGTTCATATCGGAGGTGGCCTGACTATTAAAAATCCGGTGATGGCCGCCTCAGGGACGTTCGGGTATGGAGAGGAATACGCTCCATACTATGATATAAACCGTGTGGGGGCTGTTATCGTAAAAGGTGTGTCGCTGGAGCCGCGGGCCGGAAATCCTCCGCCAAGAATTATGGAAACACCCTGCGGAATGCTTAATGCCATTGGTCTCGAAAATCCGGGCGTCAAAATTTTCATAAAGGAAAAACTTCCTTTCCTCAGACAGTACACTACGGCAGTTATCGTCAATGTGTTTGGTGAAACGCTGGACGAATACAAGCGGGTTGTGGAAATAGTGAGCCAAACGGAAGGAGTCCATGGCCTGGAGATTAATATTTCTTGCCCAAACGTGAAAAAGGGTGGCATAGTATTCGGAACTGATCCCGACATGGCCTATGAGATTACGAAAGAGGTAAAAAGCGCAACGGATCTTCCTGTGCTCGTCAAATTGACTCCCAATGTTACGGATATTTGCGTGATTGCGGAGAGCGTCCAGGCGGCAGGTGCGGATGCCATATCTCTTATTAATACCCTGACCGGCATGTCCGTGGATATCGAACAGAGGATCCCTCACCTGGCGAACATTACGGGAGGGCTTTCGGGTCCGGCGATAAAACCGATCGCCTTGAGGATGGTCTGGCAGGTGGCAAAAAAGGTTACTGTTCCGGTGATCGGGGTTGGAGGCATTACAAGTGCCCGCGATGCCATGGAATTCTTAATGGTGGGGGCCAGAGCGGTTCAGGTCGGGACCGCCCACTTCATCAATCCTCATGCCGCGGTAGATATCGTAGACGGCATGGAGAAATACTTTATGGAACACAACATCAGGGATGTGAACGAATTTATCGGGACGCTTCATGAAGGGAGGTAACATATGGTAAGGGTATTTCTTGCTGTCCTAATTTGTCTATCAATCGTTTCTCCTGTATATGCCGTTCAGTCCACGATTATGGACGCTGAAGGCTATGCCTGCATGGGGGACGACAAATCGAGGAAACAGACGGAACAGCAATCAATGGTGGACGCGAAGAGAAACGCCGTGGAAAATGTCCTCACGTATGTAAAGAGCGAAACAAAAGTAAAGGACTTTCAGCTCGAAGAAGACATTATGAAGGCATATGCAAATGCATCCGTAAAGATTCTGGACGTTAAGGAAAGCCGCTGGTACAAAGACGAACGCTCCGGTGACTGCCTGAAAACAAAGATTAAAGCGGAAGTGATTCCTGATGAAAAGGCAATCAAAGAGGCCGTGTCGAGCAAGGTGCCCTTTGACAGCCCCGGTATGCCCCTGAACGTCCGCCTCTGGACGGATAAAAAAGAATTCAGGAAGGGTGATAAAATAAAAATTTACATTCAGGGGAATAAACCGTTTTATGCCCGCGTGCATTACAGGGACGTGAAGGGCGAAATCGTCCAGTTGCTTCCTAATCCTTACAGAACGGATAACTACTTTAATGGGGGCGTCATATATGAAGTCCCGTCAGGTAATGACAGATTTGAATTGGAGGTCAGTCCGCCTTTTGGTGATGAAAATATAAGTCTCTATGCCAGCTCTTCTCCTCTGGGGGAGATAAGTCTTTCGGGAGGAGGTGCAGTGTATCAGGTTACTACCAAGGAGAGTGACATAGGAATTAAAACCAGGGGTATCAAATTGAAGGAAAGAATAGAAGGCGGCCAGTCCCAGGCATCTGAGTTTTTCGAGGAACGAATGATGGTGAAAACGCGGCGGTAGTGAAAAATATAGAGGGTTCGAGGGGCCAGGGGGTCAAGGATTCGAGTGAAATAGGACAGTAAGATAAATAGAATAATCGGTGATTGAAAAATGGGTAACGCAAAGATGATTGCAGACGGTGTATATTTGATCGGCGGTCCCGATATCTCGCGCTCCGATGACGCGACATCCTTCATTGTCGACTTCAGCGGAGAGCTCATAATGATTGATGCCGGCGCAGGCGGAAGTTCACGAATTCTGCACAACAACATTGAGGATGCGGGCCTTGATTCCTCGTCAATCACGACCCTTATTCTCACCCACAACCACATTGACCATATAGGCTCGGCTCCATATTTCAGGAAACAGTCTGGATGCAAAATCGTGATGCACGACCTCGATGCGGATGCTGTTGAGGAGGGTGATAGTGTGAGAACAGCAGCGAGCTGTTATGGAACGACATTCTCTCCAACCCGTGTTGACGTGAGACTCACGGGTGACCATGAAATTCTGGAGTTCCGTGGCGAAGAACTGCATTGTCTCCATACGCCGGGGCACACACCNNATATGGGCCTGTGGAAAAAATCGATGGAAAAGCTTCTTGCCCTCGGTGCAGATATACTCTGTGAGGGGCATTTCGGAATCTTTCAGCCGAAAGAGAATGTAGAAAATTACATCAAAGGTTATTTGAGGAATTACGCGTGAGGGAAACTTTATTCAAGAAATTCGGCATCGCGCGAACGTTGTTACTGTTCTCCTTTACTCATGATTCTCCCTATGGCCTTCACTGCCGCAGTCTTTACGGCCGGACTGTATGATCTGAAGCCGAGAAAACCCTTTTGTTTGCTGATTTCCGTCAGGAACGGCAATGCCTCCTTATCACCGATGTTTCCGAGGGCAAGGCAGATCTTCTCCTGCAGATCAAATTTTACTTCGTCCGGAACAGAAAGCTTGGCCCTGAAAAGGTCCATAAGCGGAAGCAGGGCGCTGCGGTACTTCAAAGAACCCAGTGTGGCGACAATACTCGCCTTGAAGAGATCATCGCATTTCGAGAGTGCATCTAAGAGTATTTTCCCCCTTGTATTCCCTCCAATATTACTGATCCCTTTTAATGCTTCCCTCTGAACCCGCTGATCTTCGTGAAAGAGGAGCGGTTCGAGGACGCGCGCGTGTTCTTCTTTGCCGATTCCGCCGAGGAGCCGCGCAAGGTTCCTCAGATAATACCAGGGAGCGTGCGGATCGATCCTGTCTATGATCATTTGTGCTGCTCCAGGGCCGATTTCGGCTATCAAATTCAGAACCAGTACACGCTCGGATGAGTCGTCACTGTTGTGCAGAATTTCCAGAAAACGGTTGAGAGAACACTCGCCAAGCATCGCCTGGATTCGTGCTGGTTCTTTATGCAGGTTGTCTTTATCGGCCCTGATTTCCTCCATGAGGATATCCACAATTTCATCTGATGCGATTTCCTTTAATGCGGCAGACGCCGCTGATTGAATCTCTTCATTTTTCTCAATCTGATGAGAAACGATCAGACGAAAAACATGCACGAGGGGTTCGCAATCAGTGAATTTCTTGCTGCGGATCCAGCCCTGGGCAAGATCCGTGAGGTGAGAGACAATGATTTTAAAGGCCGGTGTATACACAGTTTCAATTTTGAGCCAATTAATTAATTGTCCCGAAAGCGATGGCCATATCGCCATTTTTCCTTCCGCGGAGAGATTTTCCAGAATATTTGCCAGGGCCTCTGATGCATTTGCCCTTGCTCTGACATCATCGATGAGGAGTGTGCTCCCTAATCTTTCTATGATCGCCGCTGCGGTCTCATTTTCCCCTTCGGCAAAGAGCTCCTGAACAGCCCGAGGTGAAGACTTAAGAATACTCTCATCAAGGATGCCGGCATCAAGATTGTGAATGATGGCGCTGCCTGTTTCCCTGAGATCGCGCAAGCTCTTTCTCTTTTCTTCCTCTTCGCGGGCTTGTTTCTCATGGATTTGTGTTCTTAACACAATCCCTTTCTCAGAACTCATTACATGTCTGTATGTGTGTCGTATAGCTTCAGTTCTGCGGTCATGGGCACCTTTGTCTTCGGTGGTTATGCTATCTGCCATATGGTGGATTGTGTGGTAAACTTTCTCAAACGTATCCCAGCTCATTTTTTTCATGATATCTTCAAAAAGTCGATTATCGAGTATATTTTCAATATTTTGAGACAGCGTCACGGCGATGAGTTCGGCATCCATATCCGCGATGTACGCGGCAATAAGCTGGGAGATTTTTTCCCTGTCGGCATGCTCCGTTAATTTATCAAGGGTGCTGAGCATGTGCAGCATGCCCTCCGACAATTTTGCGGCGGGGATAGTGCCATCGTTGATATGCTGCATGCCCGATTGAAATATTCGGGCGACCCATTCAGGATCCTTTGCCATTTCCTTCACCTTCCGCGAATCCAACATGGCATCCGGAACTTCGGACGTGATATATTTCACGATGTCCTCATCTTTTATTTCAAGGCTGGCCACGATTTGCTGATCTTGATCCTTGGCGATGTATATTTTTTGATTAATAAGAATATGAGGCATGGTCCCCTCGGCGATGAGCTGCTCAAGCCCTCCTTTCTGCTTCACCTCGTCTGGTTTTTGGGCCATAGTCTGGAGGAAGGGGATAAGTTCACTTTTTTCCAATCCTTTCTCGAAGGTAAGACTCTTCATCCCCCAATTGATCATTAACATAAGAAAGATTGCCACCTGAGGCTTACCCAAATACTTCTGGCTCAGCGGCTCCCCGGAAAGGAGGAGATTCTTGTCCGACTCCGCAAATATAATGGATGTTTCATCCTCAAAAAGAGCCATAAAAGTCTCGTAAAGCTTGTCGACAGTCTTCATGATCATAGCGTTAGTAGGCGGGTAGAGGCGTAAGTTAACGATTGCTGAGTTCATAGTGATCAACGTATCAACCACCTTTTCCTGAATACCCGAGCTGGACATTCTGTCACCTCATGAATTAATTTTGATTGTCAATTCTTTATTGGTGTCTTTGACCTTATAATGCCATATAGTATAGTGAACACTATAGCATCCACAGACGGTACACCAACCTTGTTTTAACAGGTTGGATGCCTCCCTCGGCACAACATAGTATTACATACAAATAGGAATCATAAGTCTTGAAGATGGCTTTTATCATTCAAGACTGTAATTATGCCTTTTCCGTCTTCGAATTCCACAATAGTTTTTGATGCTACATCCACACGCACCTCCCTGGCGAAGGAGAGATCAATAGTGCGAATTCTGCAGAGAATGGTCATGATGGTCATGCTATGGGAAACAACGAGAACGTTTTTTGATGTATGGATGATTTTTTCAATGGCTTTCCACGCGCGCGACTGGACGTCATGGAGCGATTCCCCGTGTGGCATAACAACGGAGGCAGGGTCCATGAACCACTTTGTGAGGAAGGGAAGGTGTTTCTCCTTTAACTCCTCCATTGCAATATTTTCAAAGTCGCCGTGGTTGAGCTCCTGAAGATTTCTTTCAACTTCGATGGGCACATTATGATATTTACCGATTGCAAGAGCCGTCTCGTACGCGCGTTTTAAAGGACTCGATACGATGCCCTCGATGGATTCATTTTTGAGAGATTCTGATAGATTTTCTACCTGCCTGCGGCCGTAGGCGCTCAACTCGGTATCCGTGGTTCCCTGTACCCTGTTTTCCCTGTTTGAGAGGGTTTCTCCGTGTCTTACCAGAATCAGCTTCAATATCGCTTCTCCGATTACTATTACTAAGCGTTCCCTAACGCATACGCTCAATCTCCTGGATTTTCTTTTCCAGGCGCTTTGGGGATACAGGAAACGCTGTCTTTAATTCCTGTGCGAATACGGATACTTTATACTCTTCAATCATCCAGCGATAATGCTCGATGGCGTTTAATTTTTCTTCCGAAACACCTTTCGCCGCGATATTTACCATATTGTGCAGTTTAACGGAAAAGATTTTTATTTCGTGCTCCTTTGCGAGGGCTTTTCCTAGGTGAGCTACGCCCCTTTCCGCACGGATGGAGAGAGCCTTGAGATATCGTGGCACATGGTTCAATCTCTCATCGTCATAGTGCATCAGGAAATCACGAGGCATAAGAACACTGAGCTCCCGACGGAGTTGCACAAGGTACTGGATCACCGCTTTGTTGAAACGGTTGGTGTTTTCCGCAGTGTCCATTGCTGATACGGAATCATTATAAGCCTGCAGAAGGGGCACACATTTTTTTAAAACCGCCTGACCCGCGGGGAGGATTCGCCCGCTCACACTTTCTGCATGGTCAATAAAAGCGCTATGGGTTCTGATGTCTTTTGCGAAAAGGTCATGGAGTACTTTATCAAAGATCATATTTTCAACCGTCTTCACTCCGCCAAATTTTTCCGTCCATGTCTTTACATCACCGGAGAGGGAAAGGGCCTTTCTAAGATACTTAAGGTCATTTCTAAAAAACATCGCATAAAGAGCCATCACACCTCTTCTATGGGAAGCATCGGCTTCCTGCCTGCTTTTGAATACTCGGATGTTGACGCATTGTTCCCCTGCTTCCAGGCCTGGATAGGCATAGCCTTCAAAAATACCGGCGCTTTCCAATGGTATCTCCGCGGGAAGTTCTCCGAAATCCCAGGCGGTCAGACCTGGTTTTTCCCAGGACAAACGCGCTTTGTTGAAAGCGGCTGATTCCGCATCGGCAATGATGCCTTTTCGAAGTTCGTGAATATCACGGCTCGCGGCAACTTCTTTTCCCTGCGCGTCGACCACGGAAACCCGTATCTGCAGGTATTCGGCAAGGGCATCGGGAGCCCACAATGAGACCGGTATGTCAACCCTGAATGCGGCATGAATAATTCTGCTCAGTGCAGGCAATAAAGAACCTTCTCCCTTATGCATTTCAGACATGATCACATCGCACGCGCGCGAAAGGGGTGGGAGTTTTTTTCTATATTCTTTGGGAAGCCCTTTCAGGAGTGCGGCAACCTTTTCCCGGAGCAACCCTGGGATTATCCAGTCCGCGGAATGTGCCGTCAATGCTGATACCATGTGGATGGGAACTTTCAGGGTAATGCCGTCGTCTGCGGTTCCCGGGGCAAAGCGATACACGCAAGGGAAGCGATGCGTATCCAGAAGGATCTCATCGGGATAGAGAGACAATTCCTCATTCTCCGGCCTTCGCTGCAGGATATCTTCCTCTTTCATATGGAGAAAACTGTCGCTTCCTCTTTCCCTGATCAATTTTTGCAGGGTCCTCACATCATAGATGCCGGACAATCTTTCGTGATAAAACCGGACTATGGTCTCTTCGTCAGCAAGCAGATTGCGCCTCCTGATTTTATCTTCCATGTGTGAGACGCGCTCAATGACCTCCTGATTATGGATCAGAAAGGAAAAGGGCTTTTTCAGATTCCCCTCCACAAGGGCGCTCCGGACAAATATTTCCGAGGCCTCATCGGGATTAATCCGGCCATAGGAAACAGGCCTTCTGGGCACAATGACAAGACCAAAGAGGCTTACCTGTTCAAAGGCCACAACCTCGCCACGATCCCTGCTCCAGGTGGGCTCGGAATAGGTTGAACGGCAAAGATTTCCTCCCAGTTCCTCCAGCCACTCTATTTTGATGTTGGCTGCCATGCGCGCAAAGAGCCGTGACGTTTCAATCATCTCGGCGGCTACGATCCAGGTGCTCCCTTTGTTGAAAAGTCCGGAACCGGGAAAAATCATCACTTCCTTGCCCCTTGCAGCAGTGTAAATATTTTTTTCCTTTTTCAGTGCGATGTTGGAAAGGTAGCCGGAGAGAATTGATTTATGGATACCTTCGTAAAGGGTATTATCATCCACGTCCTGTCTCTTACCTGTATGCCAACCCTGCTCATGCAGGATCTCTTTGAGCTGGTCATGCACGTCAATCCATTCCCTCATCCGTTTGATCGATAGATAGTGTTCACGGCAGAATTTCTTTATACGATTCTTGCTTTTCGCCGTATGCAGGTGACCATGGTATTGTTTCCAGATGCGAAGGAGGGTCAGAAAATCAGAGGACGGGTCGACAAAGCCGGCGTGGATCTTATCGGCCTCCTTTTCATATTCCACCGGTCTTTCCCGCGGATCCTGCATACTCAGGGCGGCCGCAATGACCAGGATTTCTTCCACGCGTCCTTCCTTTTTCGCCTCAATGATCATCCGGGAAATTCGGGGGTCCATGGGAAGACGTGCCATCATTCTTCCTCTCGAAGTCAGGACATACTGCATCAAAGCGTCCACATCACTATCGCGTGCTCCTACTTCGATTGCCCCCAGTTCCATAAGAATATCAATGCCATCCCGTATGTTCTTCGGGTGCGGGGGGTCAATAAAAGGAAACGTTGATATGTCTCCCAGGTTGAGGGAGAGCATTCTCAGGATGACCTCCGCCAGGTTCGATCTGAATATTTCCGGTTCTGTGAACAGGGGTCGGTCTTCATAGTCGGCTTGGTCAAACAGGCGAATACAAATGCCTTTCTGTACCCGGCCGCAGCGTCCTTTTCGCTGGTCGGCGCTGCTTTTCGAGATGTCTTTCACGGGCAGGCTTGTCGTGCGCGAACGGGGATTATACTGGGAGATTCGCGCCAGGCCCGTATCGATTACATATCGGATTCCGGGAATGGTGATGGATGTCTCGGCCACATTGGTTGCGACAACGATCTTGCGTGACGTTGCCGGCTGAAAGACGCGGCGCTGTTCCTTCCAGGGAAGACGGGAGAACAGTGGAAGAACAGTAGCTTCATAATCCAGCTTTGCTTCGATGAGTTCGCATGTATCACGGATATCCTGTTCTGTGGGCATGAATATCAGGATGTCTCCGCCATACCTGCTTTCCATGAGGTCTTTGAGTGCCGCTATCGCGGAATCAACATACATGATATCACCAGACTCTTCAGATCCGCTGTTTATAGGTTTGTAGCGTACTTCCACAGGATACATGCGGCCGGAAACTTCAATTATGGGGGCGTGGAACGCATGGGAGAATTTTTGCGTGTCGATAGTTGCCGAGGTGATAATGACCTTGAGGTCTTTTCTTTTTCTCAGGAGAGTCCTTAAGATACCCATGACGAAGTCGATATTCAGACTTCTTTCATGGGCCTCATCTACGATAATGGTATCATAGTGGCGGAGAAACGGGTCATTCTGGGCTTCATTCAGCAGAATCCCGTCGGTCATGATTTTGATGTAATTGCTTTTCCCTGTGCGGTCTTCAAAGCGGATCTGATACCCCACAGATCGGCCGACTTCCTCGCCCAGTTCTTCGGCTATCCGATGAGCCACGGTTATGGCGGCAACCCTTCGTGGCTGGGTACAGCCGATCATACCGGTGATTCCCCTGCCGGCTTCAAGACACATCTTCGGAATCTGAGTGGTCTTTCCCGAACCCGTTTCACCTGTGATCACCACGACACGATGCTTTTGTATGGTCGTGACAATGTCATTTTTTTTTGAGGTAATCGGAAGGGCTTCCGGATAGGTGATAGTGGGAATATTGGCACGCCGTGCGACCTTATCCCCCTTAAGGGTACTTACAAACCGTTTTTTAACTATGCTCTTATGAATCATATAAAGTGTATTATTTCATGAAACCAGCTTCAATGTCAACAAACCCGGTGCCCTCTCATACTCTGCGTTTACAACCAGCGCAAAAAAGTATATAGTGTAATAAAGCACGCAAATTTTGGCCGCGAGGGAATGACCCGAAACGGTACTGCAGAAAGGGGTTTATCATATGCCTTTGGCCACTTTCTATTTCCAGATTCATCAGCCTTTCAGGCTTCACCCGGATAGAAATAGATTTCTCTGGGATGAAAGTAATAGTGAAATTTTTTTTAAGGTCGCAGCGAATTGTTACCTGCCGGCGTTGCGGATGTTTGCGGATCTTATTTTACACTACCCCGCATTCAAAATCGCCCTCAGCATGTCAGGCACATTTATGGAGCAGGCTGAACTTTACCAGCCGGAGGTGATCAGGGTATTACATGAGCTCGTAAACGCGGGGAAAAAGAACCAGCAGGTTGAATTCCTTGATGAGACCTATTATCATTCTCTTACAAGTCTCTTTGCCGATCCTCAAAAGCAGGAGTTTCGTGATCAAGTGATGCTGCACAGGGTAAAGATGCATGAGCTTCTTGGAATCCTTCCTACTTCATTCAGGAATACAGAACTGATGTATAACAACCAGATTGCGGAGGTAGTCGCCGATATGGGGTATCAGGCTATCCTCTGCGAAAAAAGAGACGACATGTTTATGATGAAAAATCGTCCGATTTCTCCGAATGCCGTATTCCGGGCGAAAGGGAGCAATCTGATTGTAATCCCGAGAAATAGGGAACTGAGCGATGACATCGCGTTCAGGTTTCCTCACAGTTCTCTCTCGCCGGATGAGTATGCATCTCATATCGCGAAAATTGATGGCGAGGCTGTTCTGCTTGGATATGATTTCGAGCATATAGGTGAACATATCTGGGAGGATAAGGGCATATTTGAGTTTTGGAAAGGATTGCCGGAAGCGCTTGCAAAATATCCGAACATTGTGGCTGCCAATCCCTCGGACATTGCTGAACGATTCAAAGATGCCGACTGCCCCGTTGTAGATATTCATGACTTGTCGACATCTTCGTGGGCCGATAAAGGGAAAGATACTTTCGGCTGGCTGGGGAACCCCACGCAATATGATCTTTTTAAAGACATCGAAAGCATAGAGAAGGATGTACGGAAAGCAGGGGGTGAGCTTTTCACCAGGTGGCGGCATTTAACCACCTCGGACCATGTGTATTTCCTCCATGAGAAGATTGGCGAGGATCACGCGGTACATTTCTATTTTAACCCGTACGGAGGATCGACAGCCAGGGCGGCGCAAATATTGACGAGAAAAATTGATGATCTCCAGTTGATGATAAAAAGGTTTGACGTCCTGAAGCATGGCGGGAAAACTGCCGTGCTCATGATCACGCCGGAAACGGGGAGATTGCCGGAAGATATGGGAGGCCTGTCAAAATATATATCCGGCAAGAGCGGGGGGCAGGGAGAAGTAATTTCTGCACTGTGTGAGGGGCTCACCGAAAGAGGGATTGATATCCATCTGGTGACGCTGAACTTAAAAAAACGGTTTCAACGTGAATTACACATGGACGAAAATCAATGGAGGGAAATCAGATACAAAATCGATCCGGACAAAATTCACCTTGTCAGTTCTGCAATTTTTGCGGAAAATCTCAGTGCATACACTGGAGATGTGTTAATGACCGCGGCAGAATTTCAAAAGGAAATAGTCAATAATATTATCAAGGAAGTCAGGGCAAAGCATGAGGGGAGGGTGATCATCCATTCTCATGACTGGATGGCGGGAGGCGCCATTACGGCGTATGCCAAAGCGACGGGAATACCGGTGTTGCACACTGTCCACAATGTCTTTACCGAGCATCTGCCGGTTGATCTTTTGAGAGGAATCAATCTTATAAACATAGCCGAATACATCTTCTTGTCTGAACATGAAGGAAGGCACGCCATAGACTGCCAGGCCACGGCCATAAAGAATGCGACGATGATCAATTTTGTCGGGAAGAGGTTTTTAGAGGAGATTGTTGATGATTTCTTCCTGGACAGACTTCTTGTGCCTCCAAGCGTCCGCCAGGAAGTCAAGGCGAAGTATTATCAGGATTCTGCCAGAGCCATCATCAATGCACCGTCTCAATTGATGTATCCTGAAATCTGCGAACATTGTTTCAGAAAATATGGTCCTGATGAACCTGTACTGGAAGCAAAAAGAGAAAATCTTGTTGAATTCCAGAAAAGAACGGGCCTTCGGGTTGATCCGGATGCAATACTGTTTTTCTGGCCGTCAAGACTTGATCCGGTTCAAAAAGGTATTGAACTTCTTGAATATATCGCCCAGCATTTCGTGACGATACACAAGGATGCACAGATTGCAATTATTGCTGACGGTGTCGGGAATGATCGGACCCATGTGGATATTTTAGGGAGAATCGCGTGTTCATCGAACGGCAGAATTACCTATCAACCATTCAGTGAAAGTCTATCCATGCTGGGATATGCTGCTGCACATGACGTCTTCGGCGCTTCGCTGTATGAACCGTGCGGTCAGATTGACCAGGTCGGGAATTTATTCGGGGCAACAGCTACCAACCGCGACACAGGCGGGTATCATGACAAGATTCGGGAGCTCTACCTCAAAAGAGACGGTTCACCCCAAGATGTGGGCAATGGTTTTCTCTTTCGCGATTATGACACCGGAGGCTTATGGTACGCGTTGAATAAGAGCATCNNAGAATCTATGAAAAATTGAATGGAGGCAAGCCACTGACATAAAAAATGATGCGAACCCCATAATAGAACTCACCTCGTTTTCTTACCTGATAATTAATTTTTTTTTATTTGTATATTCCCGCTATTCAACAATGACTATTGTCAAAAATTGTCAGATTGTCGGATTATTTTACACATTTAATAACATTTGTTTAACAAATGATAATTTTTATGAATTCGGCAAATATTTCAGAGTTCAGCTTCTGATTTTAAGGGAAA
>JAFNGM010000197.1:16597-21973 GCA_017885225.1 Syntrophaceae bacterium
TTTATTCATTTCAATGAAGATCGCCTTTCTCAAAAAAAAACCTGAAGAAGGTCAGATTGTTAATAAAAGAACTGAATCGACGTCAGCCGATAAAAGGCTGGACGCATTCGTCAAAAGGGTGCAGGAAGATATGGCGAAGAATAAAATAAGCCAGATCGAAGGAGACCAGTTAATTATAAAAACCACCCTTTTGATAAACATGCTGACGAGACTGTAAGGTTTATCACCCTTGACTCACCGCATCCAAAATTTTTCTTGCTGCTGCCCTTACACCTGCCGGAAGTAATATCCATTCATATTCCAGAATATGCTTCTGCAGATTTGCCGAGGCATCTTTGAGACTCAAGGATCCTCTATGCAGACCTATGACAATGTCGCGCGGAATTTTCACATTTGCTTTCATGATGACAGGGCCCTGATCGATAGGAAAACCTACCTCATGTATGGTCACACATGTTTCAAAATCATCTTCCGGGTTTTTAATCTCGCGGTAAATATTATCCATGACGTCGGTTAATACTCGTTCATGAACTTTGAGGCCGTACATGTGCCTTCCACCGTGCTTTTGTGTATCTGCCGGATGAATATTAATCGTTAAGACCCCTTCTACAGGATAGAGTTCCCACACGCACCCCGCTAAAATGATCAATTGAATGTGATTCTCTTTGACATATTGTTTTAGCCGACCGTTGAAATCAGGAACTTCCTCCTTGTTCCTGCATTCGATCACTGCACTCTTTATTTTCTGATTCTCTGCTTTTGCGAGACATCCCGCACCTGATTTTGTGCTTATCAAACGCAGATCTGCAATTTCGGGTATAAAGCCTATGTTATACGCATTCATTACGGCGTGTGCGTCTGTGCCGCTCCCTGATGCGATGATCCCTGCATTAATGCCTGATGTATTCATACCGTTGTCTCCTTTCATAATGGCAATAGTGAAAATAATTCATTTTAACCAGCCTTTATCAGGACAAGGGCGGTCCTGGTCGGCAGATAGATGGTGATTGAATGTCGTATACTTCCATCAGGAAGCATTTCAGGACGCGTGTAATAGACCTGTCCGGGCTGAATACGTCCATGTCCTCCGAAGTCGGATGCATCACTGTCGAGGATCAGGCGATATTCTCCAGGAGATATATTGACAGGATATTCCGTGAATGAACGTGTCGGGTTGAAGTTGAAAAGAAAAACCAGTCCGGATCGCTCATAACCNNGAAGCCAGGCGTATCATTGCCTTATCAAATTCAGCCATGAATCGATATCGAAGATTATTGTCATCACGCAGATTCCATTGGCGGCGCGCATACTTGTATGACCAGTTATTTCCCTCACGGGGGAAGTCTACCCATTCGGGATGTCCAAATTCGTTGCCCATAAAATTGAGATATCCGTTTCCTGCAGTGGACATGGTGACAAGTCGGATGAGCTTATGCAGCGCAATTCCTCGTTCTACCTGTAGATTCGACTCGAAAACATTCATGTGCGTGTACATGTCCGCGTCGATGAGACGAAAGATTAGCGTTTTGTCACCGACAAGGGATTGATCATGTGATTCGGCATATCCGATGGTTTTTTCGTCGATACGGCGGTTGGTGAGTTCATAATACAGATGCCCCATTGGCCAATGCTCGTCGGGCGTTTCCTTTACAAGTTTAATCCAGTAGTCCGGCGCACCCATGGCAAGACGGTAATCAAACCCGTAGCCACCTTTTTCAACAGGAGCGACAAGTCCCGGCATACCGCTCACATCTTCCGCAATCGTGACAGCGTTGGCATTCACGGTGTGAATTACTTTGTTCGCCAGGGCAAGATACACTGCTGCATCCTCATCGACGTTTTCTCCGAAGTAGTCCGTGTATGAGGAAAAAACCTTCCCTAAGCCGTGGTCGAAGTATAGCATGCTCGTCACGCCGTCAAAACGGAATCCGTCGAATCGGTATTCATCAAGCCAATAGCGGCAATTAGACAGAAGAAAATGGAGAACCTCCGGCTTGCCGTAATCGAAACAGCGCGAATCCCACGCCCAGTGAAAGCCGCGGGTGCCGTCGTGGAAATACTGATAAAAACTGCCATCAAAACGGCTGATGCCTTCTTGTTCATTCCGGGCCGCATGGGAGTGAACGATGTCCATGATCACCGCCAATCCTGCCTCATGCGCGGCATCAATCATCTCTTTCAGCTCTTCAGGTGTTCCGAAACGGGATGAGGCCGCAAAATAGTTGGATACGTGGTATCCGAATGATCCGTAATAAGGATGTTCCTGGATGGCCATGAGTTGCAGGGTGTTATACCCGGCATCAACGATGCGCGGGAGAATATTTTCACGAAACTCACGGTAGGTGCCGATTTTTTCCTCACACTGCGCCATGCCGGTGTGCGCTTCGTAGATCATTGGAGCTTTTGATAATCCGCAAAAATCAAGCTTCCGCCATTGGTACGCGACATCCGGANNCGCTCACCGTACCCGCCTGGCCAGTGTACCAATAGTTTGTAAAGCTGTTCATGGTGAAGTCTTGAAGCGGGCAGGCGCAACTCCCAGCTGCCGCTTTCCGTCATGCGCCGGAGGGCAAATTCCTCTTCCTTGCGCCAGCCGTTGCAGTCTCCGATGAAGTAGATGGCCGTGGCATTGGGCGCCCATTCACGAAAAACCCATTCGTCACCCTCGCGATGGAGACCGAAATACTCGTGACCTGATGCGAAATCGGCGAGTGTAATACGGCCACCGGTGAGACGCTGCTCCATCGCCCTGATTTTCATATATCTGCGCCGAATCGATGACGTGTAGGGCTTCAGGTGTGGATCTGCCGAATAGAGCTTCAGCTCCTCGGTCTGCACGCCTCTGTGCCTGCTTTCTTTGGACGGTGTCCGTGTTTTTTTTTGCATTCCTTTCCTCATTGCCGCCAGCCGAGATCCAGAACCATGTCTTGCGGCGCTTCAATTTTCACAGAGGTAAATATGGATTTTTTTTGTCCTCCCGGGATATCAAGATTCCAGATCAGGGATGAAAAAGTTTTTTCCGCGGGCTCGGGATTGTGCGTGAATGTTACGGAAATTCTTTCATCCCTTGGCTGCGGAGTTGGTTCTTCCACGATTACCCTCACGGGAGAAGTTCGGGAATTCTGAACATCGATTTGCCAATCCCAGGTGTAGGTGTGCTTCCCTTGAAGAAATGTTTTTTCACCTGATTTCTTGGAGAGTAACTGCGCTTTTACTGTGATAAGCGGATCAACCCCAAAGAAAACGATTGCCTCTTTTCCGAAAAGCGCGAATTCACGTTTGCCTAAAATCGCACCGTCCATCACAAATGAGCAGCTTCCTGAAGGGATTTCTTTTTGTTCCGTAAGGTTGACCGATGCCCTGACGAATACCTGATGATTCTGGCTCGGCCTGGTAAGATACGCGAATTCGGATGGCCATGATTCTTCCTGAATCTTTACCTTCTGCTTCGCTCCCGCCGGGATATTTTTCTTGCCAAGTTGCCAGAGTGAATATGTACTTTGTCTGATCTCTTTCGGCGCAGGTGGCGCCGCTGCGGGAGCACCGACATCCCCTTCGCGCTCGTCGGCAGCTTCTGCCTTCATAGCCTTTTTTCGGACTGCTTCAGATCGGAAAAAAGATCGAGGCTTGATGATCCATGGCGTTAATTCACCAGGATGTGTCACTCGTGGAGGTTTCAGAGTGGCTAAGTTAATATTCACATTCTTCCAGTCCTGACCCGTGCTTTGCCATATTTCAGCTTCCCATGTAAAAGATATTTTTTTATTTTGAGGATGAGCCTCTAAACGATACAGAGGGTGCCAGCCGCATTCGGAAAGAGAATACGTATAAGAAAGGGTTGTCTCGACATTTTTGGATCCCGAAAGGAAAATGGTAATCTCCCATGCGGTCTCTTTCTTTCCGGCTGCACGGTCGAATTCATCCTGCGCTTCCTTGATCTTTTTATCCAGTTTCTCGAGTTCCCCTTCCTGTATAAGCTTGTCCTGATATGATTTCTTGACGTTTTTGCCGATGGCAGCAGACATGTTATGCGCATCGGCGACAGTCTTTACCTTTGCCTTGGTTTGCAACTGCCAGAACTGGACCTGCGTGTCGAGGGCTCGTATTGCTGATTGAAGACTTTTTCTTTCGTCCTTGAGTTTATCGAGCTGTGTGCGCAGGATTGCGATTCTTGCATCATCCTGGCGGACAATCTGCCGCCACGCCATGTCTTCAATTCTCATTTTTGAATCTTGCCGTACGTTTACGGTAAGAGAATCGGGATCAGCCTGTCCGGGCAAGATGATGATCGCTTTCCGCAAGTCTTTATCCTCTGCATGAAGCGTTATTTTCGCGACTTCTTGTACATACGCGGAATCAGGAAAGAACGTCACTTCATGGAGCGCTGACCATGCATGCGCAGGAGACAGGAACACCGCCACAAGAATTAATGAAAAAAAATGTTTTTTAATGGTTTTTTTGTCCGGCATCTATTCACCTCAAGACCTAAAATTATGTGCAATTGATTCCGCAATCGATTTAACCTCCCCCATGATGGAAAACACATCGACATGCAGGAGCTTCCGCTCATGCATCACGAGAGAACCTCCAATAATGCTCGTTTTCACATCCGGACCTGAAGCCGCGTACACGAGTTGTGAGTAAGGATTATACAGGGGGGTAAGATGCGGCTTGTTCATGTCAACGATAATGATATCGGCATATTTGCCGGGTTCGATGGAGCCTATACGATTTTCCAGACCGAGCGCCTTTGCCCCTGATATGGTGGCCATCCTCAAAACCGTTTTCGCGTCCATTACGGTGGGGTCCATCTCTATAACCTTATGGAGCCTGGCTGCCGTACCCATCTCCCCGAACATGTCCAGATCATTGTTACTGGCACACCCATCTGTGCCAAGACTCACCGTAATGCCCTGTTTGATCATGCGGGAAACAGGGGCGCAGCCTGCCGCCAGCTTCATATTGCTTTCCGGGTTGTGGGATACTTTCACGTTGTTCTCCCGGAGCAATTCAATTTCACTGTCATCCAGCCATATGCAGTGGACAGCCAGGGTGAGACTGTCGAGAACGTCGATATCTTTCAGATAGCTGACAGGTCTTTTCCCGAATCGTTCTTTTACGATGGCGACCTCTTCTTTTGTTTCCGATACATGGATATTGTATATTACACCGCACTTTCTGGCAATATCCTTAATGGAGGCGAGAGTATGAGGCAAACATGTATATGGTGAATGGCAGGCAAGAGCGGGGATAATCAATGGAGATTTTTCCTGCCATTTGTAAATGAATTTTTCGGCAATGTCGGCAATCTTTACAGGGTCATTTTGTTGAGGCAAGTCAATAAAGCCCTGAGAGACTACGGCGCGCATACCTGAG
>JAFNGM010000197.1:22002-23172 GCA_017885225.1 Syntrophaceae bacterium
GCAGGAAAAATGTGGTCGTTCAGCCACTCCATGAGGGGGAGATCATCGGCAAGCCCACGAAAACATACCATGGGCAGGTGGGTGTGGGTGTTTATTAATCCCGGCATGATTACAGACCCGGCAGCATTGAGGACAGTTTTGGCAGCGCGCGTGTTTCCACCGGGAATATCTTTTTTTTCCGCGGCAAAGACTATCTTCCCATCTTTGATACCAATTGTCGGATTTTCGATGACCGTCATGCTCTCCGACATGGTCAGGAGCGTGCCGCCTTCGATCAGGATATCGAGTCCACTATTGTCCATAACATTTTTCCACAGCTATGTAATGTTCATACCGCGCTTGATCTTCTGCGAAGTTTTCCTGACCATGTCGATTATCTCGCTTTCGTCGATGGTCAGAAGCGTGCGATTTTTCATGACTACGTTGCCGTTGATGAACACGGTGTCCACATCAGTTCCATTGACGGCATACACAATATGCGAATATTCATTATACAGGGGAGTAAGATGTGGCCGGTTGAGATCAATGAGAATAATATCAGCCTTCTTGCCGGGGGTGAGAGAGCCTATTATTTTATCAAAGCATAACGCTTTGGCGCCGTCGCATGTCGCCATGCGGACAACAGTCCTCGCATCCATAACCGTCGGGTCGTAGTGCACGACCTTATGCAGCTTGGCCGCCGTATCCATCTCCTGGAANNGAACCGGAGCAACTCCGGAGGCGAGCTTCATGTTGCTTTCAGGATTGTGAACAATTTTGCAGCCATGATCGGAAAACATCCGCATGTCATCGTCTTCCATCCATACGCAGTGAAAGGCAATGAGCCGTTCATTGAGACAATCCATTTTCTTCAGGAAGGATGTCGGAGTGTCAACGCCTTTGTCTTTACACAGCTGCTCTCTTTCTGTTTTTGTTTCCAGNNTAATGAAAGGCGAGGGGGATGCCGTACTCATCGGCAAGATGCTTTGCATCTTTGAGGAGGCTTTCGGAACATGTATAGAGAGAATGAGGTTCAACGGCTATGTGTATCAGGGGGTCATCTGCCCACGTGGCAATGAGCGTTTCCGTGTACTTGATGCCTTCGGCAGGTGTTTTTGCGTTGGGTGAGGGGAAATCAAAAAGAACCTCGCCTATGCGACACCTCATGCCTGCCTTTTTTGCCGCCCTCGC
>JAFNGM010000197.1:23190-23383 GCA_017885225.1 Syntrophaceae bacterium
AGGCTTCCCATGTAGGAAAACTCCCTGTTTACAAACGCAGCTTCGGCGGGAAATATGTAGTTGTGAAGCCAGTCCATGAGTTCCAGGTCATCGGCCAAACCTCTGAAAAAGGTCATGGGCGCGTGGGTGTGGCAATTTATGAGACCGGGCATTACAAGGAAACCCGCCGCATTGAGTATCTCACGGGAAACGT
>JAFNGM010000198.1 GCA_017885225.1 Syntrophaceae bacterium
TCAGGCAATGGTATATGTCCCTCTATGTACCTTGATGAAGCCCTCTTGCTCCAGACAAGTGAGGGTAAGTGTTAACCTCTTCCTCGCAATGCGTATGGTGTTCGCGATGCCTGATGCGGAGAGAGGGGCATCTTTGAGGAGGACACGCAGAATTTTTCCCCGTATCTGTCTGTCGGAACCCTCAAAGGNNGCTTTCGGTAGTGTGAGCTTTTCCTGTTGGGATTCTGAATGAGCTTTTTCAACATGGCGCCGTAATCCATAAGGGCATAATACCATAACCGTGGATGTGATCTGTCCAGGGTTTTTTCGACAAGGGGAAGTATCTCACGGTCATTGACATTATCATGATCTGCAAAAAACCGGTGAATGAACACCCTCCTGATATTCGTTTCTAGGAAGACAGTGGGCTTGTTGAATGCGAACACATAAATGGATGCAGCCGTAGCCTTTCCAATTCCCGGGAGTTTTACAAGCGTATCTACCTCCTGCGGAAGGATCCCTCCGTATTCTGTCAGGATCACGTGCGCTGTGCGTAGCAGTGCGAGAGCCCGTCTGTTATATCCCAGTCCCTGCCATGCGCTTAAGACGTTTTTCAGCGCAGACCGCGCGAGAGACGGAAAATCAGGAAAGACCGAAATAAAGTGCCCGTACTTCTGAATCACCCGCTCCACCTGTGTTTGCTGGAGCATTATTTCTGAAANNGGGAGATCGCGGCCATACTGATTGTAATACCCGTAGATCAACGTCTGAAAAGCGGATACCTGTTTAAAGGAGAGATGCATGGCTGTCATTCGGCGGGGATGATTTTTTTCATGTAAATTTCTCCTCTATCCAAGAATTGAAGCTCTCCGCAGTAAANNGCAAGCTACGGGGAATGCACTCGCTACCGGATTCACTTTCGTGAGGATTATAAGATCAACTACATCTATGAGTCAACAACAAATGAATACAAAGCATAATTTCCGCCACCTGAAGGTTTCATAAGAGCACGTGCGAGCCTTTTCCAAAAGTTCTACAACAGCTGTCGGAACGCCCCGCCTCCTAAACGGTAAAATTCCTCTACTCGTAAAAATCTTTCACTCTTGAAAGAAATTTTAAATTAAGAAAAACTACCTTCCAACATAGCGGTCGTTCATTTTTTTACAGAGGTCACAAAGGTTAGTACACGGAACATTTGCAGGAAGAGCAACCCATCTTCAGGAGGCAAAATATGACAAAGATCCTGATTCACGACGAAAGGCCTGATGCGCCGGAGTTCTTACTTGAAACTGTAGTAAATCGCGGCTACAAAGCAGGATTTGCGAAAGATGGTAGTGAAATTATTGCCATGCTTTCAAATGACCAGTATGATGTCATCCTCACCAATGGAGGATATAGCGAGCTTAATTCCAGCCAGTATATGCAGTTAAAATCTTCTTCCGTCTTTATAATTGGCATCAAGGATTCATATAACCGGAATCAAGGGCTTAATTTAAAGGCTGATCTGTATTTGCCAAGACCCCTTTTGATTTCTGAACTTTGGAAGGCGCTTGAACACCCGTTCTGATTATGTATGCTGGCACTAAATCAGAATTGTAAGATCATACAATGCTTTTTCTTGGGCTTGGTCTGATTGGGATTGTAAGTGCGAAAAGGAAGCGTAAAGGGCAAACAAATTTTTAACTCTCAGAAGAAAGGCAGGGTTCGAAAAGGGCCCTGCCTTTGTATTACTGTATCTTATTGATTTTCGTCTGTTGTATTTCGCTCAGTTTAAAAAAGAAATTCCCCCATTTTGCCTGACAGAACTCACCTTGTATAAAATGATTTCCTCTATTTCACGGTATACCCTCGGGCATCAAGGCATGCACCCATCGCCCGCCGATAGTCTGCGCGCTTTTCGTTTGCCTGGGCTTCAGGCACATTGCCGGGTGGTTGTGTCGGGTCGTAATGTACCTGGTCTGCAGCCCAGCGGTGGCACTCGTACCTATCATCAGACTGCTGCTTTTCACTCTGACCTTTGCGGGGATAGATGAACAACTTTTCTTCGAATGGCGGCGCTTGAATGACTTCGCCTTTCGGCGGCTCAATGACCATATAGCCACCCGTCGTTTGCGTGTAATACACATCGTTGGCATAGTAGTAAGGAGCACCGCCTACCCAGAGCGTCGTGTAATACAGCGGCAAAAAGGGTACTACNNATGATACACGGAATAATGGCCCCTTGGCACCGCACGAACGTAATGACCGCGAACCGGATAGGAACGGTTGTGGTTATAACGTGAATCCCTATAGGAAGGGGCATGTTGATAACGTGGAGCACTATAAGAAGGAGTTTGCTGAGAACGTGGAGCACTGAATTCACCTTGGCGCGGGCCGCGCTCTTGCGCACTAGCAACTTGCGTAAATCCGAATACCATGATTCCTGACAGCACTGCCAGTATAAATCCGAGTATAACGTACCGACTCGTAGTACGAATATATACCATAGTGATTACCTCCATAAAATCAAATGTAGATACTCGGCATCCCTCACTGCACACTATAGCCGCGGCCTTCGAGGCATGCTGACATGGCGCGCCGGAAATCTCGTGCCTTTCCTTCATAGCGGGTGTCGAGCGCCTGACCGCTCCTGGCATAAGCCTCCTCCATCTGCTCGGCATACTGCTGCCGTGACGCATCTGATGCAGCACCGATGAGTGCGCCGCTTCCCGCACCGATCAATGCACCTTGTCCTGAATGATACGGCCCCCCTATTAACGCACCCAGAACCGCACCGGCAATGGCCAGAGCGACAATATCATGCCCCGGGGGAGGCATGGGCACCACTTTGACACGCCGCTCGGTTGGAATAGACGATTGGCTCGGATCGAAGCCGGTCTGCTTCATTGCCCAGTTGTAACATTCATAGTGGTCTCGCGACTGTTGTTCCGTTGTTTGCCCCTGTTTCGGATAAAAATAAACCTGGGTTATGGGAGCCCTCGGGCTTGGGCTCGCGCTTGGCGTCTCACGATATGTCGCGGGATAACACGCAGCCAGAGAAATGACTAAGAAGAGAAGCAAAAGCCGAAGGCATATTCTTGATGCCCGCCGCTTCGTTCTATGTGTGTAGGTTGTCATTGTCCACATCGACATCATGATGCATATCCTCCATAAAAGCTAAATTCCACATAAACA
This sequence comes from Syntrophaceae bacterium, assembly GCA_017885225.1. Classification (GTDB taxonomy): domain Bacteria; phylum Desulfobacterota; class Syntrophia; order Syntrophales; family UBA2185; genus UBA2185. The sequence goes on from JAFNGM010000198.1 coordinate 3,154, forward strand.
ATCGGGGATGGTAACCATCCCTGATTTCCTCTTTTAATAAAGTAAGTTAGCGCATTTTTCTACGGAAGTCAATATAGATAAAATAGTAGAATAATGGCAGGCATACGCTATTTTTATCAAGGAAAGGAAAAAAATAGGAGGATCTATCTCCCCTCAGCAATACATTTTCACAAATGGTTATATCACTCAGTATTTTCGATGCCATAAGTCAGGATTTTCCTGATTGCGAATTATTTTATTATCCCTTAGTATTGTGACTGTTGATTGACTTTATTCCCGGATAATATATACTTTAACATAAATTTAGTGTCTGATAACGACAAGTATCCACCAGGAATCCCCCAGCAAAAAGAGGGAGGAGTTGGGCGTATGAATATGAAAGGTATAAAAGGCTTTTTGCGTGTTTTTGTTGTTTCCCTCCTGGTTCTCCTCTCAACGCAGGCCATGGCAGCTGACCCGTTTTTCCCGTTTATACCATCTTTTGAGGAACAGGAGCTTGATAACCTCCTGGCGCCCATTGCTCTCTACCCGGACCCTCTCCTGGCGCAAATGCTGCCGGCTTCGACGTACCCTGCGGAGATTGCCGAGGCTGCCGACTGGCTGCGTAGAGGCGGATCAATATCAGGGATTGACTGGCAAAACTGGGATGAATCCGTCAAGGCAATTGCCCACTATCCGAACGTTCTCAAAATGATGGCTGACAATATAGATTGGACAGCCGATCTGGGAGATGCTTTTCTCAACCAGCCGGAAAACGTAGCAAATTCGATCCAGCGGCTCAGATGGCAGGCAAGAAGAGCCGGTAATCTTGAGAGCACCAGTCAACACACTGTAATTGTCATGGAAAACTATATCGAAGTCATTCCTGCACAACCTCAATATATGTACGTTCCGCAGTATGATCCTTCACTTGTCTATGTTCAGAGTTGGGTTCCGGGCAGATTGCCGTTCATGACTTTCGGCCTCGGTTTGGCAATCGGGGGCTGGTTGACCCTGGACTTTGACTGGGGCCACCGCCATGTGATCTACCATGGCTGGAACCGCCCTGGCTGGGTCAATCATGCAAGACCCCATGTTCGTATAAAGAACGTCTATGTGAATAGAAGCAGACCTTACATACGTCAAACATGGAGGCATGATGCATCCCATGGCAGCCCCGAGAGGTATCGGACATTACACCCAGGAAGTGGCCCCAGCGTCGGCAGGAATGTACGCATGCCTGAAATCAGGGGGAGTGCTACAACACCTCCCAAGCCTTTGCCAAGGGTGTTCGGCCCCAGGGGTGATACTCATTCTTTCAGCAATCGCGGCAGGGAAAGCCGTGGTGTCGTCTTGACTCCATCAACGAAACCCCCTCAATACCTTGGCAAGCGGCCTGCTATGCCGGTGCCGAGTATCAGTAAACAGCCGACACCACCTACTCCTCGTGTCAGTAAACCGCCGGTGCAACCTACTCCGGGTGTCAGCAAGCAACCGTTGCCACCGGCGCAGAGTGTCGGCAAACAGCCGTTAGTGCCGGCTCCCGGTATC
>JAFNGM010000199.1 GCA_017885225.1 Syntrophaceae bacterium
CCCTTCATGACCGCCCATGGATGGGGGGAAACGGAAACCCAGGTGACTTTCATGATCTGCATCGGCATGATCGGTATTGCCGCCGCCTTTGGCGGAACCCTGGTGGACAAAAAAGGTCCCAAGTTTGTAGCCACCATCGGTGGTATTCTGTTCGGTATCGGAACACTCCTTGCCGGCCTCGCCGATCAGCTGGGAAGTATCTGGCTTCTCTATCTGGGCTTTGGAGTCATCGCTGGTATCGGCAACGGTTTTGGCTACATCACGCCTATCGCTACCCTTATCCGCTGGTTTCCCGATAAGCGCGGTCTCGTGACGGGACTCGCGGTGATGGGATTCGGTGGCGGCGCCTTCTTTATGGGCAAGATTGCTCCCCCCATGGTCATTTCCATGGGTGTGGCACAGACATTCTACATCTGGGGTGTCATTTTCCTGATTCTTGTCACCGCATCAGCCCAGCTTTATAAGAACCCCCCGAAGGGCTGGCTCCCGGCGGGATTTACTCCCAAGGCCACGGGAGTATCGGCAGCGCAATCATTCACCTTTGATGATGCGGTAAAGACCCCCCAGTGGTGGATGCTCTGGGGCATGCTCTTCCTGAACATTTCTGCAGGACTCGGTTTGATTTCCCAGCTCTCGCCCATGGCACAGGACGTCATCAAGAAAGCAGACCCGACTATCGCAGCGGCGGCTCTCGCGCTCGCCGGAGGATCGATCCTTGCCTACGCGTCCATCTTTAACGGGCTGGGACGGCTCTTCTGGGCCTGGACATCCGATGCCATTGGAAGAAAGAATGTGTTTATTGCCATGTTTATCACACAGGCAGCTCTGTACATCCTCCTGCCCCAGATAGACAATCAGATGATCTTCACCGTTATCGCGTGCTACCTTCTGGCCTGTTACGGCGGCGGTTTCGCCACCATGCCGGCATTTGTGGCGGACTCTTTCGGGCCCGGGTACATCGGCAAGGTATATGGCATGATGCTGACGGCGTGGGCCGCTGCAGGTATTGTAGGACCCCTCGTGTTTGCCGCCATTAAGGGAGTTGCCCTCTATGTCGCCGCGGGACTTCTGATCGTCGGACTGCTGCTTGCGCTCGGCTTCAAGAGACCGGCGCCGAAAGCGGCAAAGGCATAGCAGCATCTTTTTTGAAAAAACAGAGGGGCGGATTTTCTCTCGTATCACCATAAGGAGAAGAGAATCCGCCCTCTTCCTCTCTTCAGTTTCCCGTTGGGAACGGGAAATTGAGAGGGATTTTGGAGAGGGGGATACCTCCCCCTGCACCCCCTCCAGAGGGGGACAATCAAATGTTGCCCCCTTTATGGGTGATTGAATCAATTTTCGCAGTTAAATTTGTATGGGAGGATTGGAGAAATGGGAAATACACTAAGCTCAGCAATTAGCATTGCGATTAGTAAGGAACAAGAGGCCTATGATTTTTATATGGACCTCTACAACAAGGTAGAAGACAAGGAGGCGAAGAGNNTTCTGCTCGGCAGTCTTGAAGCTGGAGACGCCCGTCGATTATAAAATCGTCGAGCATATGGAGAAACCGGATATCAAGAAGAACATAAAAAGCTCGGAAGTCTATCTCATCGCGGCAAACAGAGAACTCAACGCGTATAATTTCTATAAAAGCCTTGCCGACAGCCATCCCGCCGGTGACGTGAAAGACCTCTTAAACAAGATGGCGAGTGAAGAGCTGAAGCACAAGGAAAAGATGGAGTATCTCTACACGAATACGGCGTTTCCGCAGACCGCCGGTGGTTGATGGTTTTTCGATTTAGTACGGCAATAGATTTACTCACCCCCTTTCATAAAGAAACTGTGTCGTAGTATTAGATATCATCATCAAACTCGTCATACCGGCGAAGGCCGGTATCCAGACGTTGTCCCCGCGGAGGCGGGGAACCAGTCCCTTTATTACTGGATTCCNNTCGCGCTGTGCTTGTACGGAATGACAAAAAAGTAATTACGACACAGCCTCAAAGGGGGCCGGAGATTGTCCCCCTCTGGAGGGGGTGCAGGGGGAGGTATCCCCCTCTCCAAAATCCCTCTCAATCTCCCTTTCTAAAAGGGAGAGTTAAATAAAATTGAAAATTTTGATGCCTTCGTGGTACCCTCCACGGGGACATGAGGAATCAATGGTCTTTCCTGAGTGATGAAATCTGCAAAGAAGAGGTGAGGACATGATAGAAAAAAATGTAATGACGGATTTCAGTGCGAAGGTATCGGAGCCGGTGATCGATCCTACGACCTATGTTCACCCCCTGGCGGCGGTCATCGGCAACGTCATCTTGGGTAAACATATCATGGTTTCTCCCATGGCTTCCATCCGGGGCGATGAGGGGCAGCCGCTGTACATTGGAGATGACGCAAATGTCCAAGATGGCGTCGTCATCCACGCCCTCGAGACAGAGCTTGATGGTAAGCCCGTAGAGAAGAACCTCTATGAAGTCTCCGGAAAGAAATATGCCGTGTATGTGGGANNGTGGGGACGGGGTGTGTCCTTGAGCCTGGTGTTATTCTGATGGGCGTGAACGTGCCTAACGGCCGGTATGTTCCCGCTGGTTCTGTTATCAAGACTCAGGGGCAGGCAGACAGTCTTCCCGAAATTACGGATGACTACCCCCTGAGAACCCTGAACAAGGGAGTCGTCCACGTCAATACCACATTAGCGAAGGGGTATCTTTCGGCAAAGAAGTAACATCTCAGAATTCTATTTTTAGATTTACTTGCGGTTCAAAAATTCTGCCAATCGATTCCACTGTATCCCTATAAGGCGACGTGAAGAACGTTGAGGGTAGAGATTTGAACTCGTTCAATTTGTCACTCCCCTCCCCTGATGGTTTTTGTGCATCTATTTGTGTATGTTTAATTACCATACGAGAAAACGATACACTGACGTTATGAAATTTTAAAATATCCTCCATGCTGGAGTTCTTCTTATCCGCAGAATACTTCTCAATCGGCATTGCAGTATGTTTCTCATAAAATTCATCCCGTGGGAGAACGTTTCTCTCCGAAGATAAATTTGCTATACTCAGTTCAAGTTCCGTTTTTGTTTTAAACGGTTCCCACTCAGCAATTATTCCCTTCGCGTACAATTTCACCCCGCTCAGAAGGGATAAAACCGCAACGCATAAAACGAACACATATTTCCGTTTACGTAATCTTGCCATTGTCATTCTTCCCTACCAGCTTATAATGTTGGATTCGAGGGAAGTTTCAGTTTTTGGTTCACATAGAGGACATCATGACGTCTAATTTTATTAAGTCTTCTCACTTCAACCACGCTCACTTTGAATTTACGGGCAATTTTATCAAGGGTGTCCCCTTTTTTTACTTTGTAGATGTATGTTTTCGTTGATTTCGCAACAACAGGCTTTTTTCCATTTTCTTTTATATTACCCGTATCTGGTATTTTCAACTTTCGGCCTATATACAGCGCTTCTGTTATCTTCATATTGTTCAGCTTAAGGAGTGTGCCTATCGTCGTATTATGCTTTTTCGCAATCTTATCTAAACTGTCACCCTTTTTTACCTTGTACAAAGCCACTGCATGCGTCCCTTTTGCAGACGAAGCATCCACGCCAGTATTTGCAGCCTTCGCATCTGTACTCTTCTCAGCTTCAGCGATATCCTTTTCGCGTGCTGCTACGCGCACCATACGTCCCACGTACAAAGGATCTTTCAGCTTCATATTATTCAGCTTGAGGAGAGTCCCGATTGTCGTGTCGTGCTTCCTCGCGATTTTATCTAAGCTATCTCCCTTCCTTACCTTATAAAAAACTACTGTAGCTGCGGGTTTCGTAGAAGACGATTCTGTATGAACAGGCGGTAACAACTCCTCTGCATCCTTCTTTTTCACATCGTCGCCCATGGCGGACACCGATACAGAGGGGGCTGCGTTGGTACGTTCAGTTGATGCGTGAACCTCTTGATCGTGCTTCTCTCCAGAAATGTTTTTTTGAGGCATTGGCACTTTTATTGTACGCCCCTCATGGAGAGAATCGTCTATCTTCATATTGTTCAGTTTCAGCAAGGTAGTGACTGAAGTATTATGCATTGACGCAATCATTTCCATGGTGTCACCTTTTCTCACATAATACTCGGCAGTTTCCGATTTCTTTGTTGCATCCGCGTTATCAACCTTATGAAGCTTTATTTCCTGTGGCAGGGACTTGTCAGTGTGTGGTGTATTCTTAACAGCGGGTTGCTGTTCCGTATCTGTCATAATATATTTGTCTTTGCTTTTTGCGAATACAACTTTGGGAACCGTTGAAGGTCGTACAGGTTTCACCGGCAGAAATTCACTTATAGAATTTGCCAACGCCCTCGCAATCTCGGTTTGAAAGCGACTATTGCGCAACTTTTTTTCTTCATTTGGATTCGAAATATACGCTGTTTCCACAAGGAGTGAGGGAATTTCCGGGAGCTTCAGCACGATAAAAGGGGCTTCCTGTACCCTTGTAAACTTTACATGATTCACCCTATCAAGGTGTCTAAGGACGGCAGTGCCAAAGATTTTTGACGAGTTGATAGTGTTTGTTTGAAACATATTCAGGATAATCGGGTCCAGCTCATCGCTACTTTCACCATTCGGAGATCCTCCGATCATATCGGCCAAATTTTCATTCCTCGCCAGGATCTTTGCGGCTTCACTGCTTGCTCCCCTGAGTGATAAACAATATACTGAGCTTCCTTTGGCGCCTCTCCTTCTGAATGCATCCGCATGAACACTGATAAAGAGATCAGCCCCGTATTCTCGCGCAATTTTCATTCTTTTTTTAAACGGAACATAGTAGTCTCCATTTCTGGTGAGGAAGGCACGGTAACCTTTTTTCTTGTTTAAGATATCTTTTAATTTCCTGCTGATCTCCAGAACAACCTTCTTCTCTCTCGTTCCCAGTCTCCCTATGGCGCCCGGATCTTCACCACCATGTCCGGGATCAATAACAATGATCTTATCCTTTCTTAAAACTTTGACTTGTTCCCTCTCTTGTCCCTCCTGCTTTTCCACATCGGGAAACTCAATATCAACCACCACACGGTATGGCTTTTCAGGTATTCTCGCTATGTGAAAAACTTTCGTATGCACATTTTCTGCGAGCGACAATCCGACTCTCACCGAACCGTTCGGAAGGGGAATGACTGTTATTTTGTGAACACCTGGTTTTGTGAGAATGATTTCTGATGGTAAGTCTTCCGGGAGTTCTGTATCTTCGAAATCGATCTGCAACTTTTTTTCGGCTTTCCCCACTGCGTAAGGTATATCGTCACTCGCATCGATGACAACTCTTACGTGATCAGGAGCGGCCCAATGTCTTATATTAAAAATCTTATTACGGGCGTGGACATGCACAGGAAAGAAGAGCCATGTCATCACGATGAACATGATAAGAAATTTTTGTATCCTTGCCATAATAAATCTACCGATATTTTCGCCAATTTATCAGATTTATTGCATGATTTCAATACAGATAGTGAAAATATATTGACAATCTCCATTCTTGATGATTGTTTATGAAACTACTCTTAGCCGGGATTTGCCGCATAATGAAAATTAAAGATATCCTCGATCAAAAAAAATTTTCCCTCTCTTGTGAAGTCTTTCCCCCTAAGAGAGATGGTAATCTTGAGAATTTGTATACTACAATAAAAGAATTGGGAGAAGTAAAGCCGGATTTTATCTCGGTAACGTACGGAGCGGGCGGAAGTACGAGAGAGAAGACCATAGAAATCTCTTCCCGGGTCAAGAATGAGTTTCATATGGACGTCCTCGCACATCTGACGTGTATTCAGTCCACAAGGCATGACATTGCGGCCATTTTGGACGCACTCATACAGGAAAATGTTGAAAACATTCTTGCCTTAAGAGGTGATCCGCCGGAGAGTACGAATAAATTCCTGAGGACAGAGGGCGGCTTCGGGTATGCGNNGCGGGTTATCCCGAAAAACACAACGAAGCCCCTAGCGTGCATATCGACATGATGAACCTGAAGCGCAAAGTGGATGCGGGTGCCGATTTTATCATCACACAACTGTTTTTCAACAACGATGCTTTTTATAGTTTTCGCGATCGCGCCTCGGCCCTGAAAATACAGGTCCCCATTATCCCAGGAATCTTTCCCATTCTGAACTACAACCAGCTCACACGTATTGTTTCCCTCTCCGGTGCACAAATTCCGTATAAGCTGGAAGAAAAAATAGAGAAGAATAAGGATAATCCGGAAGAAGTGGAAAAATACGGTATTGAGCACGCAATTATTCAGGTAGAAAGCTTATTGAAAAACGAACCCGCTGGATTACACCTCTATTGTATGAACAAAAGCCATCCGGTGAAAAAAATTTTAAGAGAATTGTCTCTTTTCAGATAAGAAAAAAACAATAGCGACCGGAAATCTATTGTGTAATTGCGAAATCCAGTGTATGTGCACATCCTGATGCACACCGTTCGTTTCAGAAAGACTTAAAAAGCCATGAAAAATACATAATGCGGGCGATTAGCTCAGGTGGATAGAGCGCTGGTCTCCGGAACCAGAGGTCGTGGGTTCAAGTCCCGCATCGCCTACCATAATAATAAGGGGTTAGGAAGGTTTTCTTAACTCCTTTTTCTTTGGTAGATAACCATACTCAACAGCATCAATTTAAAAAAAGCCCCGTTTCCCGTTTTAGTTGATATTATTAAATCAATCCCGCTATAGTTTCACATCTGAAAAGTCATCACATAGCAGCAGAGCAGGCGCTATCATCCTGTAACAGAGCATCAGGTAATTTCTAAAGAAATCCTTCCTTTCAATTGGAAAGGAAGGATCAAACACCATAGTAGAGGTCAAGGAATTAGGAATGTGTGGTAAATTTTTAAGACCATCATTCACAATGTTCTTTACTTA
>JAFNGM010000200.1:0-3548 GCA_017885225.1 Syntrophaceae bacterium
GGGTTTAATGCCTTTGAGCTGGGCTTCGGAATCAATCAGGAAATTTGCCGATGAGACAACTTTTTCACCGGATTTGATCCCACGCAGCACTTCCACAGCGCCGTCCGCCCGAAGACCAAGCTCCACCTCACGGGGTTCAAAGGCGCCTTCTCCTTTTTCCACATAGACCACCTGCGATGTACCCGTATCGATCACTGCTGACTCCGGAATGACGAGCCTCTTGCCAAGGCTTATTCTTATTTCCACGTTCGTGAACATCTGGGGCTTCAACTGGCCCCCCGGATTGGGAAGCGTTAAGCGGATCTTCGCCGTCCGGGTGTCTGCGGAAATGGTGGGATAGATATAATCGATCTGAGAAGAAAATTGCCTACCCGGAAAATAACTGAGGGTAATCCTGGCCGGCTGGCCGACTTTCACAAAGGGCAGTTCGTATTCGTAAATGTCGGCGACGATCCAGAGAGTGGCAAGATCAGCGATGTCAAAGAGCTTTTCCCCCGGCATGACTTTCATACCCTGGATGGCCATTTTCTGTGTAACAAATCCGCTGACAGGGCTGTATAAAGTCAACGTACGGACAGGTTTGCCCGTCTGTTCGATGTGTTTGATCTGGGCCTCCGATATGTCCCAGAGCCGCAGCCGTTGCCTTGCCGCATCCAGCGCGGCGCCGGCGTCTTTCGAAAGCATCTTGTGCAGTTCCGAAACAGGTTCATTACCGGTTACCTGCGATGAATGATTATGCCCACTGTGAGCGGGCTCCGGTGTCTNNCCCTTCTTGACGTAGCGGCCCGTGTAATCTACGTGGAGCTTCTCGATCCAGCCCTCGATCTTCGTATTGACTGTGGCCAGTTTCCGTTCATCGGCTTCAATCCTTCCTACGGTGCGAATGACTTTCTGGAGGGGTTTCAGAGAAACCTTAACGGTCTTGACACCGATGAGCTGCTGCTGTTCCGGGGATATTTCCACCTGGGGTGCCTCTTCTGTCGCCTCTTCCTGTGGAGCCGNNATGCCCGGCATGGCCCTGGGCAAAGGCTGGCGATGCGAAGTTGTACCCCATAAGGAATAATCCTACTGCAAAGCAGATGACCGGTATAATTATGAAGAGAGACCTTTGCTTCATTTTTTCTCACCTCCCGGTACTGAAGCCAGACCTTCCGTAATCGCCTGGAGTCTCGCGATGGCTTTTTCTCTTTCCACACGCTGATTCCAATAAAGGATTTCATACTCCAGCAGGGTCTTGAGACGGGAGATCACGATGATCAAGTCCGTCCTCCCATTGGCGTATCCCGTGAGAGCCAGTTCTACATCCTGCGTGTTTTTGGGAATCAAACCGTTTTTGTAAAGATCCATGAGCTTTTCCGATGACCTCTGCATAGACAGATTGTCTTTTACCGCCGCGGAAATCATCAGTTTTACGGCCTCCAGTTCCTGTTTCGCCTGCGCGCGAGACGCCTTCGCCTCCATGACTGCCGGTTCCTGCTTGGTTTTGAAGTACAGGGGGATGTTTATCGTTGCCGTTGCGCTCCACATATCCTTAAAATTACCTTCGCGGTTGAAATACGTGGCGTTAATATTGAAGTCCGGATAATACTCCTTCTGAGCCATGAGGAGCTTGGTGTCGGCTGCCTCTATGATTTTATTCCGTGATTTTATTTCAGGAGATTTGTTGAGGGCTGTTTTCACGGCCTCATCCGTGTTGAGAGAGAAGGGCTGATACACTGGTTCATTCGGTCTTCCCAGGGGCGGACCTACTTCTCTTCCTATGACAGCCCGCAGCATGGCCTCCAGAGACTGCATCTTCTGTTTAAACATCTCCTCCTTTTCGAGAAGCATGTATTTTTCCGTCTGCGCCATGAGGACTTCCTGCTGCATGGCCTTGCCAGAAGCATAGCGGGCCAGCGTCAGCTCTTCTATTCTGAGGAACAGATCCCGTTTATCCTTAAGCAGGTCGATATTCTTGTAGGTGAGGAAGAGATCGAAATAGAGTTCCTTGACCCGGGCTACAGTCTTCAGTTTCAGGAGCTCATGCATGGCTTCCATGCTTTCGGCATCCCGCTGCACCATCTCCCCTTTCAGCGAACGCTTACCGGGAAAGAGAAACTGCTGCGATGCGGAAAACATCCACTGGGAACCCTGTTCCTCGCCGTAGGTGTATCGGTTGAATCCCTCGTTCTGATAGCCGAACATGAACATGGGATCAGGAAGGCTCTTCGCTTGGGGAACCCGATACCTGGCGGCCTCTATCTTCGCCTGTGAAGCCAGAATTTCAGGGCTGTTTTTCAAGGCCTCTTCCACAAGGTCGGAGAGCTTCAACTCCTGGGCATAGGCAGGGGTTCCCAGAAGAAAGACCATCAGGGTAAGAATAAACGTGCGTTGAGTCTTAGCTGACATCCACATTGAGTTTTACCGACTGCGTCTTTCCGGCACGGGTAATTTTGATAGTGATATACCATGCTCCCGCCATAGAAAAATTGAGCGTCGCCAGATATTGCTTGTTTTTCAGCTCTGCTTTCGTCTTGTAATGCATGGCCGGCATCCCTGGCATCGCGGGCATGCCGTATTCCACGACTACCCTGGCGTCGGTCACATAAGCACCCGCCGCATCCTGAATACTTGCTTCCATCTTATTCTCGCCGGTAACGGGAGGATTTTTGTCCAGCTTCACATGCACCATGTAGTTGCCCGCCTTTTTCATGACCATGTAATCCTTCGCATAGGCCAACCCCGCTGCAAGCAGCAATATAATCAACGCCGTAGCAAATCTCTTCATCATCTGTCTCCTTTCATTTTTTTTGAAAACAACTATCTTTTTGAATCCGATGAATAAGTGAGGATAAAGTCTCTTTTGCATGGGAAAAATACCATGAAATCATTTACTTTACATCAATTATTTTAAGGGTTTTAAAAGGCAGGCCTGCTACATTTCGATTGCTCCGAAATTTATTATGGCATGAATTTTCTCTTGATAGGTAACGGGTAATTATTTAGTATACGAAATACAAGGAGGCGTTATGAACAAGGAAGAAATTCGCAAGATAGGGTTATCTAACGGGGCTGACGTCGTCGGTTTTGCGGCTGTCGTGGATTATCAATCAGAAGCGGTCGCCTGATCCGAAGACAATCCTTCCGGGCGTCCGCTCAATGGTCGTTCTGGGGTTCAGGGAACTGGACGGCGGCCTTGCCTCGGACATCGGCCGGATCAGCATGCACAGCCGGATCGGCCAGATGGATTTGACGAGGATCTGTACATTCCACACGGCCAAGGCATTAGAGGATCAATACAAGGTCAAGGCCGCGCCGATCATGGCCTCCTATCCCTTGAACATGGCCGCACCTTACATGGGGCTGGTGGCGGATATTTCCCTCCGGCATGCTGCAGTGGCCGCAGGCCTTGGGACTTTCGGCCGGCATAATCTGGTCATTGCACCCCGCTTCGGCACGCGCATCATCTTCACGGCGATCCTTACAGATATGGAACTGGCCTCCGATCCCGCCGTTACAGAAGCCCTATGCAACGAGTGCGGTCTCTGCGTCGAATCCTGTCCCGCCCG
>JAFNGM010000200.1:3569-14024 GCA_017885225.1 Syntrophaceae bacterium
TGAGCCTCTACCAGGCCTCGTTCATCGGATTCCAATATGAATGTTTCCGCTGCATGGCTGTCTGCCCCGCCTGTGTCGATGCATAATAAGGAGGATGACATGGAGAATCAGGACGTGTATGAAAATTTCATTACCTGGATGAAGTAAACCTATATCGGATTGCCGGATTCAGAAGTGCTTCTGCCTGCCATCAAGGCCCGATATTCTGAGGAGGAGGCGGCCCTGCTGACGGGCATGCCCTTCTCCTCAAAGAGTATCCGGGAATTGGCAGTTCAGAAGGAGATGGACCCGAGGGATCACGCAAATCGTTTCCTCATGGAACGGTCACCTTACACCGAAGGCGCCGGATAAAAAGGATAAGTGAATTAACAACCATCTGAAACCCGGGATCACTAAACAGAATCCTGGTAGTGGTCGGAGTGCACGCTATGAGTTGAACTGCGAGGTGATGTGAATCCGCTAGCGAGCGATGAATCACCAGACAAGACCACTCATTACAGTTTCAAACATGTATGGCTTGAACTGTCTTCTTTTCTCTCACGAAAAAAGTGGAAGTCTTCCTGAAGTGTTGATTTTAGATATTATTTCCTGATACAATATTTCAACTGGAAACACTTATCATTCTTAAAGGCTTTTGAATGAAAATCAAACATAGAGTATGGTTGGAGAAAAATGGGAAAACTATTTTCTGTAAAGGTCGTCAAGAACTATTGCGCTCCATTGATGAGTTGCAGAGCCTTGCTGCGGCTGCGAAGAAATTAAATATGTCTTATCGGGCAGCTTGGGGAAAACTGAGAACCTCAGAAGAGCGACTAGGCGTGAAATTGACTTGTTTGCATGCAAACAAAAAAGGAATGAGTTTAACCGCCGAAGCTAGAGCACTTTTGAAAAAATTTGATGAACTGCAACATGATGCATCTTCATTCTTTAATGATTACGATTATAATTTTTCATTAAGCAAAACCAGAAAAAACATTTGAAGACATATAATTAAGTAAGGCACATTTCTCCCAGTGACCGTTTCCTTTGAGAACTATCCCAGGGTGAACAGTATGTAGGTGGCGTCAATAACCGGCAAATTTCATTTTGCCACTGACCACTTCTGTGTATTTCCGAAAGAAAGCTGCTACACAATACCAACGACCAAAAATCACGACTTCAATAAAATAAGAAGATATTTACCCGGCAACTTCTATCCGATCATCTACCTGAACTTCACCGCCGACTATTACTTTCGCAAAGATTCCCTCTCTCGGCATGACACAGTCCCCGACTGTGTAGAAGATGTTGCACCGGTCATGACAGACCTTGCCGATTTGTGTCACTTCCAGGAGGACTTTGCCCCCGACCTTCAAAAGCGTTCCGATAGGGAGCGTCGGCAGATCAATTCCCTCGGTGGTGAGATTTTCCGCGAAATCTCCGTATTGTACATCGAGACCCTTTGCTCTGATTTTTTCTATGCTTTCCTTGGCCAGGAGACTGACCTGCCGGATTTCAGAACCCGCATGGGCATCATCTTTGAGGCCGCTATTCTCCATAAGCAGACCGCAGGGGATATTCTGTTTTTTTTCACCTTTCTTTTGAGAAATATTGACGGCCAGAATTTTCCCACACATATGTCTCATCATCTTTATCCTTCCAATTTTAGTTCGTAATTTCCCATCTTAATAAAAAATGAATGACTCACCGCTTCTTTTTAAAAAACTGACTTTATAAATTCTTCCTTGCGAAGATCTGTATATGAAGATAGTTTTTGCAAGTTAAGCGCTTCCTGGGCGAATTTCATGACCTTATCGTAGTCAAAATACAAATCCATCTTTGTATAAGCTTCAGCAAACACCCGTTTGGGCCTAAACTCACACAAACAATGCGTGTTTAGAAGCGGGATCCTGTTTTCACGAATGACCCTATGAATATCCTGATCATTATACCGGAGCAACGGTTTGTAGAGGGTATAACCCTCTTTCGTCCTTAGCATGGGATAAAAACGCTGAGAAGTCCGGAAAAACCTATCTTTGATTTTTTCCCCCTGGTACTGTGATTCTCTGTCTGTGTAGACGCTGCCGAATAAATACTCTTGCGTATAACCGACAATATCCCAGAGCGACCAGCCGATAACGATGGCCAGAGAATTCCAGTCAGTCACAGTACGCTCAAAATATTGGAGGCTGTATTTTCTTTTTACGGCAATGCAAACCACGCAGGGATTCTTTCCCTTTAGCCTGGCTGTATCGAAAGCCGATTCATTTTCACTTATCGGATGCCAGGTGATCCTTACGCCCCGCCCCTTCCAGTAAGAATCCAGTCTATCCGCCTCATAGTAATAGATATGTTTGGGATACATAATCGCATGCGTTTCAAAATCGAATCCGAATTCCTCTTTTGCTTGTATGAGAAAATGCAGTATTGCCGAGGCGTCCTTTCCGCCTGAATAGGCAACGATGACACGTTTATCGCGAAAGGCCTGCAGATACTCCTGGTTGTCACGAACAAACGTTTCGTAATTTAAATGAGATTTCATACACCTCTCCTTTCCAAGAATATAGAATAAGTCCGCTGACGGATAACAGCTAACCACTCGTTTTTTATCCTTTACCCGCTATTTTCATAGAACAGCTTTTATGAATTTTTCAGGCTTTTCCCTGCACCAGGCGTTCTTCCCCTGCATATACAAACCCGGAATTTCTTCGCACATATCCCAGGAGCGTTACATTGTATTTTCTGGCGAGGTTGACCGCTGCAGCCGTGGGCGTTGATCGGGATACAAGAACCGGGACGCCGAGCCTAATGACTTTGGTAATGATTTCAGAAGAAACCCTCCCGCTTACAAAGAGCATTCCCTTTTCAACAAGATTCATTTTATTGTTTCTCAGCAACACGCCTGCTATCTTATCGAAACAGTTGTGTCGTCCGATATCCTCGTTAAAAACGGAAAAGTCCTTATGGTGGAATAAGACACTGTGGACCCCGCCGATTTCCCTGTAAACCTCTGAGCGCCGCTCGAACTCCTTCATGGATCGCAGTATGTTTTGAAGTGGGAATGTATCCTGACTTGTCACCGGCAGAAATTTGTCATGCTTAAGGGGGTTGATGTAGGTAAAGCATTTCCCGCACCCAGACGTGACGCTGCGCAGGCTTTCACACTTATCAACCGATTTTCCGGAAGCAAGTTCGATGATGACGGCAAAAAGGCGTTCGTTATAGGTTATATTCGCCACATCGTCGATCGTGTCAATCACGCCTTCACTATAGAGAAACCCAAGGGTCAGTTCTTCCGTTAACTGGTTGAGGCAGAGCAAGGAGGCGTATTCCGTCCCGTTGATATAGATCTTCAAAGAGATCTCGCCGATTACGTCTTTTTCAACATCCCGTAATCCGGTCGTGTCAGCATCAGAAAAGATTTCTTTGACCGTAAAAGCGCCGTACAATCTCTCATCCATGGATTTCACCATTGCAATTCTATTCTTCAATATTGATGGATTCGTTCAGGCTCCCCATGCGATAGCCCTGAATATCGAGAGTCACATATTTAAATCCATATGATTTCAATGTCTGCGTGATTTCTGATGCCAGGGGCTCCATCACCAGCTTTTCTTTGTCAGTGGCGATCACTTCAATGCGGGCCAGATCGCCATGGCACCTTACCCTGATTGTCCTGAACCCTCTATCAACGAAGAACTTTTCTGCCTTCTCGACTTTATCCAAATCTTCGATCCTAATTTCCTGCCCATAAGGAATGCGGGAAAATAAACATGCATATGCTGGTTTATCCCATGTGGGTAGTTTGAGTTTTTTAGAAAATTCACGGATTTCACTTTTCGTCATCTGGGCATCAAGCAATGGACTAAGCACCTGTAATTCGGATACCGCCTTCATTCCGGGGCGATAATCTTTCAAATCATCGACATTGCTGCCATCTAAAACATATTTTATGCCCAGCTTCCCCGCTACCCTCTTAACAGATCTAAACTCGGTTTTTTTACAGAAATAGCAACGGTCAACAGGGTTTCTTTTTACCTTTTCCTCAATATTGTCTGATTTGACAATAATATGCCTGACTCCGATCATCTGGGCAATCGAAATGGCATCATTGAGCTCATAACGGGGCAATGCAGGCGAATCAATGGTTATACCCACAGCCTTGTCACCTAAAGCCAATTTTGAAACAGCCAGCAAGAAGGAACTGTCTACCCCGCCTGAAAAAGCTACTGCCACATGATCAAGGCGCTTCAAGTGCGATAGCAGGTTATCGAATTTCAGATGTTGTATCATAGGAAGATTCTTTACGATATCCGATAGGTATCCAACACATCCGCTGGGATTCTGTCATGGACGGTGAATACGGACTCCTCACTGCCGACGATTCTTTTTTGGATGGGATACTCTATAAGTTGATCCTGGCTGTAGCGGGCAATGATCCGGCCGATTGCCATTTCGGAATGTTTGTCTGTCGTCCCTCTAATGATGGCTGTCGGACCTCTGAACCCAGACGGCAGATAAAGGATTGAACCGGGTTTTGCAAGCATCCTGATTTTTTCATTGTCCTCGCGATCTCTTCCGACGATCACCTTCAAAGCCGGATTCAGGCGGAAGTGACGGCCATTTTTCAGAAGGTTCAGATCAGTCAGATCATAATCCGGGACATGTGCAAACAGATCGCGGAGTCTGGCTGCGATTTCGCTGTCCGTCAGAAGACAACCGCCTGCAGGACAGGGATAATCCCTTATGCCAAACTTTTCCGCCAGGTCGATCTGCGGTTTTCTCGATCTCCCCGACATGGCAAGGAGTTTCTCCCGGTTTACAATCCCCTCCCTCTCAGGAAAGGTGGGGTCGAAATGATGGGCGGAAAGAGGTCTCAGAATAAGGTCTTCCAGACCACTTTCCCGTTCAATAAGTCGCAGGGTATTGCGGTGCTGGGACATGGGACGTTGTCCGAGAACTTCGCCGGTAATGACAAAGGATGCACCCAGTTGCGGCATCAGCTCCTTAACTTTCCTGAGCATATAAATACGACAGTCAATGCAGGGATTCATACCGCTGCCGTAGCCATGAGGCGGACGCTCGACCATTTTGATGTAATCCATTCCTTTATGGATGACACGTATGGGAATATTGAATTCTTCCGCTATTTGTCCGGCTTGAAGCCTGCAACCGGCTTTTTTCGGCGTACAGTTGCAAAAGGCGCTGGTGAAATGGATAGCTGTTACGTCAATACCCTGATCGATCATCATTCTGACCGCCAAAGTACTGTCCAGACCGCCGGAGAGAAGGGCAATAGCCTTACGATTCATAAAATATTTCATTTAAAGTGGAGAGTTATTTTGCCTAAATGCCCGCACCGACGGAGAAGTCTTCCTCCGGCGAAAACATACGCACGATCTCCTTCTTCTTTTCTTCCACGTACTGATCCAGTTCAACGATTACCCCTTCCCGTTTCTCGACCTCTGCCATTCTCCGTTCCAGCGTTCCAATCTGTTTGCCCAGAAAGTTGAAAGCCTCGGCAATGGGATCGGGAAGTTTGTTGTCCGTCATCTCCTGGATTTCCTTGCCGGAGAATCCCAGACCAAGCCTGGCAGGCACGCCGACGGCTATCGCCTCAGGAGGTACATCATGGATAACTAAGGATGCTGCCCCGATGCGCGCCCCGTCCCCAATCAAGACAGGCCCCAAAACGATGGTTCCTGACCCGATCAGCACTTGATGTCCCACGGTGGGGTGGCGCTTTTTCTTTTGCAGGGTTACTCCACCCAGAATAACTCCCTGATAAATGAGCACATCATCTCCGATTTCCGTCGTTTCACCGATGACAACGCCGGAACCGTGATCGATAAAAAAGCGGCGTCCAATCTTCGCACCGGGATGTATCTCAATACCGGTAAGAAAACGGCTGATATGGGAAAGCAGTCTGGCGCCAAAGTACCATTTCTTCTGCCATAGAAAGTGGGCAATCCGGTGCATCCAGATGGCATGGAGTCCCGGATAACACATAAGGACTTCCAGCACACCCCGTGCGGCAGGGTCCTTTTTGAATACCGTCTGCACATCTTCTTTTATCGTTTCATAAAATTTCATTACTATGAATGTTCCTTTTTAAATTATCAAATCCTCCCTAACCCTCCTTTTCTAAAGGAGGGAATATATGGGATTTATTTCCACAGTAAGGACAGAGTAAGGGTCATTCTATTATTTCCGTAACGGTAAATCCTGCCTGGTTAATCATGTCCATATCGGCCTGATACCCCTGTCCTGCAGTGGTCAGGTATCCTACGGTAAACATGGAATTCGCGGCATACAGAGACAATACCTGCATACTGCCGATACATGCTTCCCGTCCACCGGCAATACGGATTTCCCTATCGGGATTGACAAAACGGACCATGGCAAGCATCCGAAGACAGTCCGCAGGTGTCAACCTGGGAAGTCCCTCCAGCGGCGTTCCCGGCCGAGGATCAAGGAAATTGAGAGGTATGGAATCCGCATCTAACCCCCGCAATGCAAAGGCCAGATCAACCCTGTCCTGCACGGTTTCTCCCATTCCTATAAGCCCCCCGCTGCATAGTTCCAACCCGGCGGCTTTTGCTATCCTGGCTGTCTCCACTCGATCGGTAAAAACATGAGTGGTACAGAAAGAAGAATAGAACCGCTCCGAGCTCTCCAGNNCTTCGCGCTTGATTTGCCGGGCGGCTTCACAGATTGTCTCAAGGTCTTTTTCCGAAGGGGCCCGTCCGCTGGTCACAATGCAGTATCGCACAGCCGTCAATGCATGCGCCTCCCGCGCTCCTTCCAGAATCTGTTCCACCGTTTGCATCGGGTATTTTGGTATCTCGCTATCGGATACGGCGGACTGGCTGCAGAACGAGCAATTTTCACTGCATAATCCGCTCTTGGCGTTACGAATGACATGAATACTCACACCACGCCCGAAGTAGTGCCGGCGAATCGTAAATGCCGCGTCCAGAACAGCCAGAAGCTCATCATCAGAAGATTCCATAATGGTACGTGCTTCGTCACGGGTTATCTGCCCACCCGTCAATACGCGCTCACTTAGTTCATTCCATTTCATACTGCTCAATTCTTCCCTTTCATTAAAACAAAGACAGCATTCAAGGCCAACAGATTCGGCCAGAAATGTACTATTTCTTTTTCTCCGAGATGATGGGCTTCCTCGATCAGGATGTTTTTCTCCGTACAAAAATCCCTGAAATCCGTAATGCTTAAAAAACGCACATTGGGTGTATCAAACCAGAGATAGGGAAGCGACTTCGTGATCGGNNTTTTGCCAATGCGCAGGGCCTCCTGGATCACACAATCGACTTTTCTTACTTCCTGCATACTCTGGTTCAGAATCACATAATCAAAGGAATTATCCGGATATTCCCGGAGGCTTTTCTCAATATCATCGTGAAAAACGCTCAGGCCTTTCTTCACACATTCCTGAATGGCCTTATCATTCAGTTCGATTCCCTGAGCCCGGACCTGCTTATCCCTGACAAGGGGATACAAGAGATCACCTTCACCGCATCCCAGGTCAAGAACACGTGAGCCCGGCTCGATGATAGAGTAAATAATTTTATGATCCAGACGAATGTCTTCAGAGGCCATAGCTTTCCACGACCATATATCCGTTAAATGTCTTGTCCAAAAAATGTTTGATCAGGGTTGTCTGCTCCTCGACCTCTACTAAAAAGGCATCATGGCCATACGTGGAGTTCAACTCGCAGTATGTTGCATCCACGTGTCTCCTTTTTAAAAGCCGGACTATCTCCTGTGACTGGTAGGATGGATAGAGCCAGTCTGATTTAAAGGAAATAACCAGAAAGCGTGTGTTGATAGCCTTCCCGGCCGGGATCATTCTCCCCCCTGACAGATCGAAGTAATCTATCGCCTTCGTGATGTAGAGATAGGAATTGGCATCAAAGCGCTTCACAAAATTCGCCCCCCTGTAATGCAGATAACCCTCCACCTCAAAATCGGCATCAAATCCGAAGCTGAATTTATCACTTTTCAACCGTCGGGAAAATTTCTCCTCCATGGATTGATCGCTCATGAAAGTAATATGGCCAATCATACGGGCAACCGACAGGCCCTTCTCGGGCTGGCCGTACTCATAGTAATTCCCCTCCCGCCAGGCCGGGTCAGCCATGATGGACTGCCGGACCACTTCGTTGAAGGCAATCTGCTGGGGAGAGTGTTTCAGCGCAGTGGCAATGGGGATGGCCGATTTCACACGCTCCGGGTAAGAGGCAACCCACTGGAGCACCTGCATACCACCCATGGAGCCGCCTGCAACGCACAACAGTCTGTCGATACCTAAGAAATCGATGAGGTGCCGCTGGGCATGAACCATATCGGCGATGGTGATAAAGGGGAAATCCAGGGCGTAAGGTTGCCCCGTCGCCGGGTTTATTGAAGATTGACCCGTAGAACCTTTACAGCCACCGAGGACGTTTGAACAGATGACGAAGTACCGGTTTGTATCGAAGGCTTTGCCCGGTCCGACCATATCATCCCACCAGCCCGTATTATCCTGATCCCTGTGAACACCTGCCGCGTGGGCATCCCCGGAAAGGGCATGCAGTGCCAGTATCGCATTCGATTTATCTCTGTTCAATGTTCCGTATGTCTCATACGCAAGAGTGATCGGTCCCAGCGTATCACCGCTTTCCAGTTTATGTTCCTTGCCCGATTCGGCGTAGGTGTAGTATTGTGTTTCGACGACGCCGATGGAATTGCTCTGTCTTGTTTCTTTTCTCGTTTCACTCATAGTTATCAATCACGCTCTAATACGTGGTACTATGTTGTATTAAATCACCCTCACCTTAATCCTCTCCCATCAAGGGAGAGGAATCTTCTTTCCCTCCCCTTGTGGGAGGGATTGAGGGAGGGGAGAAGGGTTTACTTCTGAAAAAGCCAGGTAGAAAGGTAACGTTCCCCGCTGTCCGGCAGAATGGCCACGATCATTTTGCCCTCGGCCTCTTTCCTTTTTGCCACTTCGATGGCAGCCCAAAGGGCGGCACCACAGGATATCCCCACCAAAATACCCTCTTCCTTCGCAATACGCCGCGACATCTCTCCCGCGTTCTCATGGGATACCTGGATGATCTCATCAATCACGCTCCTGTTCAGTACATCAGGAACAAATCCGGCGCCAATCCCCTGAATCTTGTGGGGACCCGGTTTCCCACCAGACAGAATCGGCGAATCCGCAGGCTCGACGGCAATCATCTTGACCGATGGTTTTCTTTTTTTCAAAACCTCACCAATACCAGTAATCGTCCCCCCGGTGCCGATTCCTGAAACCACATAATCAACCTTGCCGTCTGTATCCTGCCAGATTTCCTCTGCCGTTGTTTTCCGGTGTATCTCAGGATTTGCAGGATTTTTAAACTGCTGGGGCACAAAACTGTTTTTATATGTTTTTGCCAGTTCCTCCGCTTTGTCGACGGCGCCTCTCATACCTTTAGCCCCTTCCGTGAGCACCAGTTCTGCCCCCAAAATAGAGAGCAGATGCCGCCGCTCCAGGCTCATCGTATCGGGCATAGTGAGGATAAGACGGTACCCTTTTGCGGCGCAGACAAAGGCAAGGGCAATCCCCGTGTTGCCGCTTGTCGGTTCGATGATCACCGTATCCTTCTGCAGAAGCCCCGCTGCTTCCGCCACTTCAATCATGGCGACGCCGATTCTGTCCTTCACGCTGGAAAGAGGATTGAAGGATTCGAGTTTTACTAAAATCTCTGCATTCAATCCCTTCCCCATTCTGTTGAGACGGACCAGAGGAGTCTTTCCTATTGTCTTGGTGATATCTGAATATATGTTACCCATAGCCATTTCCTCCTTGCTGTTATGCCTTTTCCAGTGCCTGTTTGATGTCGGCAATGATGTCATCAATATGTTCCAAGCCTATAGATAAACGAATAAAATCCGGTGTCACACCCGTAGCCAACTGTTCTTCCGCTGAGAGTTGCTGGTGTGTCGTCGTCGCCGGATGAATCGCCAGGGTCTTTGCATCTCCCACATTCGCCAGGTGGGATATCAGCTCCAGCGAGTCGATGAATTTCTTTCCTGCTTCTGCACCTCCCTTGATCCCGAATCCGAGAATCGCTCCTGCTCCCTTCGTCAGGTATTTAGCGGCCCTTTCCCTTTCCGGAGAGGACTTGAGTCCGGGGTAGTTGACCCAGGTGACTTTCGGATGTTTTTCCAGATACCCGGCCACGGTCAGGGCATTCTCGGAATGACGCGGCATTCTCAAATGGAGGGTTTCCAGGCCCTGGAGAAAGAGGAAGGAATTAAACGGCGAGAGAGCCGGCCCCAGGTCACGCAGGAGAGATACCCGCGCTTTAATAATGTAAGCGATATTTCCCATGGGTTTCAGCGCTTCCACAAAGTTGATCCCGTGGTAGCTTGGGTCAG
Source organism: Syntrophaceae bacterium (assembly GCA_017885225.1). GTDB lineage: Bacteria > Desulfobacterota > Syntrophia > Syntrophales > UBA2185 > UBA2185. Next base: position 13,980 of record JAFNGM010000200.1, read on the forward strand.
GTTCAGCGATGAGGGGAAACTTTCCGTTTGTCCAGTCAAATTTTC
>JAFNGM010000201.1 GCA_017885225.1 Syntrophaceae bacterium
CTGGTGGTGCTGGGATTTCAAGACAAGGGAGTGGAAACCAAAGAAGGAAGTCTGGAAGGGAACTCCTTACGCGGATTGCGGACCTGTTGGTGTTGTGACGAATATGGGAGTATACCGGTTTGATGAACAGGGAATCATTTATCTGGAAACATGCCACCCCGGTATCACTGTGGAAAAGGTCAAGGAAAACTGTGGATTCGATTTGAATGTGTCCAAGGTGAAAGGTGAAACACCCAATCCGACGTACAAAGAGCTCTTTGTCCTCAGGGAGTTCGTTGATCCGGAACTGATCTTCCTCCCCGCAAAAACGGAATACCCGCCTGTGATCAAGAAGATCATTGAAGGGTAATAATCCTCTACAGCCCCCCTTTTCGTAAAGGGGGGAGGGGGGATTTAAATCTTACACAATCAGAAAGGGGGAATGGATCTGAATTTCGATCTGATAGAAGAGCAAATAATTATTCAGGACACCGCAAGACGCTTTGCAAAGACTGAACTGGAGCCTGTAGCAGCACGTCTGGACCAGGAGGGAGACCGGGAAACCTTCTTGAAAAATTTAAGGAAACTCGCCGAACTCGGTCTCATGGGCATAAATGTGAAGAGCGAATACGGAGGGTCTGAAGCCGGCGTGGTGGCCTTCAGTCTGGCAGTTACAGAACTGGCCAGGGCATGCGCGTCGACGGCAGTGACCATGTCGGTCAACAACATGGTCTGCGAGGTGATTCAGGCAATCGGTTCTGAAGAACAGAAAATGGTGTATATTCCGAAGATCTGTTCAGGCGAATACTACGCCGGAGGGTTTGGGTTGACGGAAACCGTGGCCGGTTCCGATGCGGCAGCCCTAAAGACCAGTGCGGTCCTTGACGGCGATCAATGGATTCTCAATGGAAACAAGATGTTTATCACCAGCGCCGAATATGCGGGCGTGTTCATTGTCTGGGCAGTGACTGATAGAAGCGCCAAGAAAGGCAGCGGCATCAGTACGTTCCTCGTGGAAAACGGCGCTCCCGGTTTTACCATCGGAAGAGAAGAGCATAAAATGGGGCAGTGCGCTTCAGTGACAAACGAACTCATCTTCGAAGACTGTCGCATACCGAAATCGTCCATTATGGGAAAATTGAATGGCGGCTTCAAGACAGCCACGGGAGAACTGGCGGGAGGACGTATCGGCATCGGATCTCTGGGTCTTGGCGTCGGACTTGCCGCCATGGATTATGCCACGCGGTACGCGATGGAGAGGAAGCAATTTGATCAGCCCATATCAAATTTCCAGGCTATCCAGTGGATGATTGCGGAATCCTACACGGAGCTGGAGGCGGCCAGGCTCCTTCTTATGAATGCGGCATACAAAAAAGAGACAGGGAAACCCTTTGCGAGAGAAGCGTCGATGGCGAAGTATTATGCGACCGAAGCAGCGGACAGAGCCTGTTACAATGCCATACAGATACTTGGCGGATATGGGTACACAAAAGAATTCCCCGTTGAACGTTACGCGAGGGATGTCCGGGTTACCTGCATCTATGAAGGGACGAACCAGATACAGAGGATGATTATTGCCAGAGATATTTTAAGCAGTTTTAAATAGGCGGGATCTCGTCATCAAGTATGAGGAAGCGTTGCAGAAGGGATTCGTAGCGGTTCAAATAAANNCACAGTTATCGAGAAAACGTCTTTGATACACATGTAAGAATCCCTTCTGCAACATTTACTAAGATATAATAAGGTTAAATCAAGGGGGAAGGAATGGAGAAGGTACCGCAGAAACTGGAAAAAACCAGGGCGGAGATGTATGCAAATGCGCCGATCGCAAAATACGGTGAAAGAAAACCGGATTTTTCGACGATGGGGAGAAAGTTTAAAAATCAATACCGGAATTTCAGAGAAGTCGTTGTCATAGAGGCATGCCGGACACCGTATGGCAGATTCGGGGGTGGCCTGAAGGATTTTACCGCGCCCGAGCTTGGAGCGTTGGCCATAAAGGAAGTTATCAGGCGAACGAACGGAAAGGTGAAGCCCTCGGATGTTGATTATGTCTTTATGGGGCAGGTCGTACCGGCGGGCTGCGGACAGATTCCCAGCCGGCAGGCCACGATTCTTGCGGGTCTTCCGGAATCCGTTCCCTCCATAACCATCAACAAGGTCTGCTCTTCGGGCATCAAACCGATCGATCTGGCAGCCCAGATGATCCAGTTGGGGAGAGCGGAAATATGCATTGCCGGCGGTCAGGAAAGCATGAGCAATGGTCCGTACGCCCTTCCGGAAATGAGGTGGGGATCAAGAATGGGTCTTCCTAACCGGTCTGTTGTTGATTTGACGGTATATGACGGTCTGTGGGATGCATTCTATAACCGGCATATGGCCATACATGGCTCGGAAGTGGGTGATGAATTCGGCATAACGAGGCAGGATCAGGATGAGTGGGCCCTGCGCTCCCAGTTGGCCGCCGTTGAGGCAATGAAGGCAGGAATACTGGACGATGAGGTCTTCCCGGTTGAAGTGAAGCAGGGGAAAAAAGTAGTTGTTGTAGATAAGGATGAAGGTCCCCGGCCGGAGACGACCATGGAAGGCCTGGCGAAATTGCCGCCGGTCTTTAATCATAAAAGCCCCGTCACCGGAGGACCAGGAACGGTTACCGCCGGCAATGCGCCGGGTGTCAATGACGGAGGCGATGTATGCCTTTTAATGAGCGGGGAAATGGCAAACAAACTGGGATTAAAGCCGCTCTTTACCATCCTCGATTACGCCGAGGTTTCCCAGCCTCCGAAGGATATCGCGACCGTACCGGGACTGGCGATCAAAAAGGTTCTTGAACAGAACGACATGACGCTTGACCAGATAGATCTTATCGAAATCAACGAGGCCTTCGCTGCCGTCGTGCTGGTGAGTGCCCTGAGCGTTCTTGGCATGACGAAGGAAGACATGTTCAAAAGGGTCAATGTCAATGGGAGCGCCATTGCGTATGGCCACCCGATCGGCGCGACAGGCGCCCGAATCGTCATGACCCTGGCTTATGAACTGCGGCGGAGAGGCGGCGGGATCGGCATATGCGGCATATGTTCCGGTCATGCGCAGGGTGATGCGATGTTGATTAAAGTATAATGTGAAAATTATGAAATTTGTCTTCGGGAGAGCTCAAAATCTTCTTTCGACCATTCTAACGCTTGCTTCACTGCAAAGGCAAAAACTCGCACTTCGCGCTCAGACATTTGCCTTTGCGGTCGTTTCGCTTCGCTAAGAATGGTTTCGAAAATATCTTTAATTCGCTCGTCCCGAAAGCAAATTTCAGTATTATTTGCTTAGCTATTAAATATATAGAGGAGGTAGTGATGGCGATTAAAACATTCGGTGTGGTTGGTGCCGGTCAGATGGGAAACGGTATCGCTCAGGTGGCGGCAAGCCCGGGTGGATTGAATATCATTATGAATGATATTGCGGATAAGTTTGTTGACAAGGGATACGATACAATCGCGAAGAATCTCGACAGACTTATTGCCAAGGAAAAGCTCACGGCCGATCAGAAGGGCGAAATTATGGGCCGTATTAAAAAGAGCACCAGCCTGGAGGATATGAAGGATGCCGATTTTGTCGTAGAGGCGGCAACGGAGAAGGAAGATCTGAAGCTCGATGTATTCAGAAAGCTTGATGGGATCTGCAAACCCGGGGTGATCCTTGCGACCAATACCTCATCCATACCGATCACGAGGATCGCCGGCGTGACGAAGAGACCGGCCCTTGTTATAGGGATGCATTTTATGAATCCTGTGCCCGTTATGAGACTTGTCGAAATCATCAAAGGTTTGGCGACCTCTCAGGAAACGTACAACATAACAGAGGCCCTCACGAAGCAGTTCGGAAAGGTTCCCGTGGAATGCAATGACTTTCCCGGTTTCGTCGCAAACAGAATTCTCATGCCCATGATCAACGAGGCCGTGTATGCCCTCATGGAGGGAGTGGGCACGCCAAAGGCCATTGATGACATTATGGTCCTGGGCATGAACCATCCCATGGGACCCCTCGCCCTCGCCGACCTTATTGGACTGGACACCTGCTGGGCCATCATGGATGTTCTCCACAGGGGCTTTGGTGATTCCAAATACCGCCCCTGCCCGCTCCTGAAAAAATATGTCGATGCGGGATTTATGGGGAGAAAAACGGGGAAAGGATTCTACGATTACAGCAAGTGAAAGTGAGTATCGAAAGGAGGGAAACATCACATGGAATTCAAGAACCTCTTGTTTGAAGTCGAAAACGGGGTTGCGACAATCACCTTCAACAGGCCCAAGGCACTGAATGCCATGAATTCGGAGACCATGAAAGAACTCATGGCCGCGGTTACGCATTGCAGGGATAATGACAGCATCAAGGTGCTTATCCTGACCGGTTCTGGAGAAAAGGCCTTTGTCGCCGGCGCGGACATCGCGGAAATGCAGAATCTGAGGCCGAAGGAGGCCCTGGCCTTTATGGAACTCGGCAACGAGACACTGCGATTGCTGGAAACGTTACCAAAACCTTCCCTCGCCGCGGTAAACGGTTTTGCCCTGGGTGGCGGCACGGAGATTTCCATGGCGTGTGATATGCGGTTTGCCTCAGAGACAGCCCGTTTCGGCCAGCCCGAGATCCTTATCGGATTGATACCGGGATGGGGAGGAACACAGAGGCTTGCGCGCCTGGTCGGCATGGGAAGGGCAAAAGAACTTATCATGAGCGGCGAAATGATCGATGCGAAGAGAGCTTATGAGATCGGTCTCGCGAACAGGGTATTCCCGTCGGATCAGCTTCTTGCGGAGACGAAAAAGTTTGCAGTTAAGCTGGCCGGTATGCCCGGGTTTGCATTAAAAATGGTCAAACATGCCGTGAATTTTGGGTATGATCTCGCCCTCGATAACGCCATCAGGCTGGAGATGGAGTGCTGCGCCCAGTGCTTCAGCACCGACGACCAGAAGGAAGGGATGAAGGCCTTCCTGGAGAAGCGGAAGCCGACATTTACCGGATAATAAAAAAGGGGGGACAGCTCCCGATTTTTTAAGGAAAAAGTCGGGGGCTG
>JAFNGM010000202.1:0-9247 GCA_017885225.1 Syntrophaceae bacterium
TCAGAAATGGCCCTGTTTTTTTGTTCAACAATGGTGACCACGGTCACTGTTCCCAGATGATATTTCTCCTTTTTTCTCCCCCATTTTCATGATAGTATACAAATTCTTGATTGTGTTATGTTGTTTCTGAATGCAGACATTTATTGACGTATTCATACTCATACCTTTGTGGGGGGTACCACGAAGTTGTGAAAATTGTTCCCGATGAAGCGGGAATTCATGAGCTGCATGATGTTAAGTCTCCCTTTTATAAAGGAAGATTGAGAGGGATTTTGTATAGGGGGACGCCTCCCCCCGCCCCCTCCAGAGGGGGACAATCAAATACCAGCCCCCTTTTAAAAAGGGGGTGAGTAAATTTATTATTGTACTAACAAATGAGACTTGATTATTCTAAATTTATATCAGTTCTAAATATCACCATGGGATTCTTGCTCTTGCTTTCTCTCGGTTTTTTTGCGAGGAATGTTCTAAGCGCTGTCCAAAAAACAGGAATAAAGCCAGTCTCCTCCATTAGTGTTGAAGACAAAAAACAAGAAAGAAAAAGCGTGCAGGAATACGAAGCAATTCTGCCATCCAATCCGTTTTCCATACCGGTCGGTTCTTTGAAGCAAGCCGCCTCTGGAACGGAGCAGAAGGAACTTTCCGACATTAAACTCGTAGGAACAATTTCCGGAAACGCGGACTATGGTTATGCAATTTTTGTCGGCAAGGACGGCAAACAATCAATGTTTAAGGTGGGAGAGTCCGTATTCGAGGCGGGACAATTAAAGACTGTTGAAAAATACGGGGCAAGTATTGAAAGTAATGGTAAGTTAATAAAAATTACCATGGTGGATGTCCTTGCTCCCGGTGAGATGGATGATATGAAAGGTCAGAGAGCAGCGGCTGGTCCGGTACAATTGGTCAAAAAGGGCGAATATATGATTGACCAGAAAGCGGTTCAGATTGCCCTGGACAATCCTACCCAGATCATGACGGACGCAAAAATGATTCCCCACATGATACAAGGTAAGCAGGAAGGGTTCATCCTTCGTGAGGTCCGGAAGAACGGCCTCTATGATAGTCTGGGGATGCAGAACGGAGATGTTCTTTTGCGGATAAACAGCTTCAATATTTCCAATCCTGAGAATGCCCTGCAGGCGTTTACCGCCTTGAGGGGGATGGATAAAGTGCAGCTTGATATCATCCGAAATAATCATAGGGTGACGTTGAATTATCAAATTAGATGAGGACAGCCGGTAAATGCATGAGCTCATGATGAAGATCGCTTCGATGCTATTGCGGGTGAAAGAAATAAATGAACGTTCGCGATTCTTGCGAAAGCAGGGTGCAAAAGTAATACTGGATTCCCGCTTTCGCGGGAATGACATATATGTTTTTGTATTCACCATACTTTTTTTGATGTTTGTTTCATTACAGCCGGCCGGTGCTGCAGAAAAGATGAAAGCTGACAAGGGTGTTACCTTCAACTTTGTGGATGTGGACCTGCCGGTTATCGCAAAGTTCGTAAGTGAAATCACACGTAAAAATTTTATTCTCGATGAGCGCGTAAAAGGCAAAATTACGATTATCGCACCGACAAAACTCTCCATAGACGATACGTTTAATCTCTTTACCTCCGTCCTCGAGATGAAAGGATTTACGGTGATCCCCTCCGGTGTTGATGCCTATTCCATTATTCCCACAGCAGAAGCAAAACAGAAAGGCCTGAAATTTGAAAAGGATACACAGCTTGTCAATGCCGGATATGCAGCCCGGCTGATTCCGCTGAAGTCCATCTCCGCTGCCGAAGTGCTGAAATTAGTACAGCCCATCGTATCAAGAGATGGGTATGTATCGGTATTCGGGCCGGGCAATCTGCTGCTCATTATCGACTCGGGCGCCAATATTGCAAATATTCTGTCGATCATCGAGATCATTGATAAGCCGTCAGAGATCCGGGCAGGAATGATTAACATTTATTTCCTCGAAAATGCCGATGCGACGGAGCTGGTGAAGGTACTGGAAAGCCTTATTAAGTCCGCCCAGACACAGCCCCAGAGGCAGCCCGCTGCATCCTCGGCATTTGAGTCGGTGAGCGGAATTTCCATCACGGCGGACAAAGCATCGAATGCTCTTATTGTGGTGGCATCGCCCTCCGACTATCAGAATATACTGCAGGTCATTAAACAGCTGGATAAGCGGCGTCGGCAGGTCTTTGTGGAGGCGATGATTGCGGAAATATACATAAACAAGCTCCTTGAGCTGGGCACGAAGTGGCGGGCCACAGTAACGAAGGATGGTGAGCCGATATTTATCACAGGAGTCGGACAGGTGGACTCCTCCACGATCAGCTCCATTGTTACAGGTCTCACAGGTCTCACCATGGGGGGGCTGGCAAACTACTTTACCATACCTGCAGGCTTCATTTCCGGGACGACATCGGATGTAAGGGCCCCCGGTATTGCGGCACTGTTCAGCCTGAGTGATTTCCGGGATGCCGTAAACGTTCTTTCTACCCCCCAGATATTGACGTCGGATAACAAGGAGGCGGAGATTATTGTCGGTGAAAATGTGCCTTTCCTGTCAAAAAGAGAGAGGGATATTACGACGACCAATACAGTCCTCTCTTCCATTGAAAGGAGAGATATAGGCATTACGCTGAAAATCACCCCCCAGATCAATGAGGGCGCCTTCGTGAAGCTTGACATATATCAGGAGATTTCCGCTCTTGTAGGGGGGGAGAGGTTAGAAATTCTAACCCAACTCGGACCTACATTCACGAAGAGGGCGACGAGGACATCCGTAGTAGTAAAAGATAAGCAGACCGTCGTGATCGGGGGACTTATGCAGGAGAGGGATGAGGAGATCACAACAAAAGTGCCTCTTTTGGGTGATATTCCCCTGCTTGGCTGGCTTTTTAAATACAAAAGCATCCAGAAGACCAAGATTAACCTTTTAGTGTTTCTCACTCCCCATGTGGTTACGGATTCAACGCTCCTGAGCCGGATTTCCCAGGATAAACTGTCTGATTTTACTGAAAAAGGGAAGCATTACGTCGAAGACGAACTGATCGTGGTGTTCAAGGACGGAGTAACAGAAGGGGCAGCGAAGTCGGTGATCGCCGGTCAGAAGGCGGCGATTCTAGAGACAGTGAAGGAAAAGACATACCGCATCAAGCTGAAAAAACGGATGATTACCGAGGAAGCGGTCAATACATTCTCCGCCCTTCCGGAAGTGGAGAAAGTCGAGCCGGTTCCGCGCATTAAAAATTTCAATATTGAAGAAAAAGTGGCGCCGCCACCTATACCTTCACGTGAAAAAGAAGAAAGTTCCGCGAAAGAGAATGTCCAATCAACGGTAGTGGTGCCTGTCGAGGAAAATACGCCGGAAGAAAAAATTGAAGATGTGCCCGCAATCACATCGCCAAAGAGCGCAACTGCAGGAAAATACGCCGTGCAGATAAAAGCGTATCCCGAAACAGAGAAAAATGCTGCCATGGCGTTTGTAGAGGATGTGAAAAAAAAAGAGCCCGATGTGCATATGGAAAGAGTGAGCCTGAACAGGCGGGGCGTCTGGTACAGAGTAATGGTCGGACATTTTGCGAATGGTGAAGATGCCTCCAGTTATATAAAAGAAAAGAAAATGTCAGATGCGTATCCCGGAAGTTTTGTGCAGCTGAAATCTGAAGGGCAGTCATCAAGTCCAATACCGGAATGAGGAAAAGGTGAGTGGAACTGTTAGAGACCATCAAAGACGACGATGTGGACATTTCTCTTATCCGTGAGGTTCCCTTTACCTTTTCAAAGAACAACCTTATTCTCCCGCTCAAGAGAGAGGACGGATACCTCTTCGCGGCCGTCGCGGATGATAAAGGGATCTTCGCCGTCTCCGAACTTGCCAGGAAATATGGGCTGACGCAGCGTATCATAAAAGTTGAAAAGGGATTCCTTATCGAAGCCATCAGCCGCTTCTACGGCCAGATCGGCACGGCGGCAGAGGTGATGGATAACATTGCGGGCGAGGACCTCTCTTCCGTCGCCACGGAATTTGAAAAGCCCCGGGATCTCCTGGAGCTCATTGAAGACGCGCCGATCATCCGGCTTCTCAACGCCCTCTTCCAGCAGGCTGCCAAAGAAAGGGCGAGCGACATCCATATCGAGCCTTATGAAAAAGAGCTTGATGTTCGTATGCGTGTCGACGGCATTCTCCATAAAGTGTTAACCCCTCCGAAGATAATCCAGGATGCCCTGATCAGCAGGGTAAAAATCATGGCCGATCTCGATATTGCCGAGAAGAGGCTTCCCCAGGATGGCCGCATTCGGCTGCTCATGGGCGGCCAGGACATCGACCTGCGGGTGTCGGTGATCCCGACTATTTACGGGGAGAGGGCGGTCATGAGATTGCTCAACAGGAGGCAGGGCGTGATCAGCCTTTCAGAGATGGGGCTTGACGACGCAGACCGGACGGTATTTGAGAGTCTGTTAGCGAGGACGAGCGGCATATTACTTGTCACGGGCCCCACGGGAAGCGGAAAGACGACAACCCTCTACGCAGCGCTGAAGCTCATTTATTCGGAAGAGAAAAACATCGTCACCATAGAGGACCCCGTCGAATACCAGCTGAAAGGCATCGGACAGATCCATGTCAACCCCAAGATCGGGCTCACCTTTGCAACTGGCCTGCGTTCTATCTTGAGGCAGGATCCGGATATTATTATGGTTGGTGAAATCCGTGATTACGAGACCGCGGAAATTGCCATTCAGTCTTCTCTCACGGGCCACCTCGTGCTGAGCACGCTTCACACAATCGATGCGTCTTCGGCAGTGATTCGTCTTGTCGACATGGAAGTGGAGCCCTTTCTCGTTGCTTCATCCCTCTCTGCCGTCCTTGCGCAAAGGCTAGTCAGAACGATCTGTGACCATTGCCGGGAAGAACATCCTTCAACAACGGCGGAGATGGTCTACTTGCCGTCCCACATTTCCACGTTATACAGGGGTAAAGGATGTCCGAAATGCAGGGAGAGCGGATATTTGGGAAGAACGGGAATATTTGAGCTCCTCGTTGTTGACGCTGAGATCAGGCGGATGATTTCGGAAAGGGTCAATGCCCAGGAGATAAAGAATTACGCCGTGGGAAAAGGGATGAAGACCCTCTTCACGGATGGGGTGAATAAGGTCATGCGCGGGGATACAACCCTTCAGGAAGTATTACGGGTGACGCAGAAGGATTATGCCGATATTTCAGTATAAGGGATACACCGCGGAAGGTACGGAAATTCGGGGTTCCCTGGAGGCTCCCGGGCTTCGTGACGCCATCACGCAGATCAAGGCAAAAAAAATCCTGCCCACGGATGTAATCGAAGCGATCAGCCGGAAAAAAAGAAAAATATTCCAGAGAAGGGACGATGCCTTTCTGCCGAATGTGACAAGGCAGCTCGCCATTCTCATTGCCTCCGGAGTAACGTTAATGGAGGCATTTCAGAGTCTCTCCGATGAATATCAAGGATATCAGAAAGAGATGCTCATCGCGATCAAAGAGAGGATCGCTGGCGGCGCAAGTCTCCACAGGGCATTGCGGGAATATGATCATATTTTTTCCGACTACTACATTCATATGATACAGGCCGGGGAGGCGAGCGGATCATTGGATGTGGTTCTCGTCAAGCTTGCCGATTTTTTGGAACAACAAAGTACGGTGAAATCAAAAGTAAGGTCGGCAATGATTTATCCCATACTCATGATGGGCGTGAGCATTGTCGTCCTCTCCTTTCTTTTTTCTTTCGTCATACCGAAGATCCTCAGAATATTTGCCGATACGAAAAGCACGCTGCCCTTTATCACGGTCATCCTCATATCGATAAGCAATATCTTCATACAGTTCTGGTGGGCCATTGCAGGCATCCTTATCCTCTCAGTTATTTACGTGAAGAAATATATTAAGAAGAATAGAGAACGGGTGGACAGGCTCATCCTGAAAATGCCGGGCGGTATTATGCAGAGCCTCTATTATGCGAGGTTTGCCAGATCCATGGAGGTGCTCGTGAGCGGGGGGCTGCCGGTATTGACGGCGCTCAAGCTTTCCGCGTCATCAATAGGAAACAGGGCATTGGAGGCTGATGTTCTTCGTAGCGGAGAGAAGGTTGCCGAAGGGCAAACGATTGCATCGGCGCTCCAGGAATTTCCGCCGGTCTTTGTCAGGCTCATAGCCACGGGAGAAAAGTCCGGAAAATTGGCCGAGACATTGAAGAAGGCCGCGTCATCCTATGAGGAAGAGTTCAACAGAAAAGTAGACAGGGCCGTCTCCGTCTTTGAACCTGCGATGATAATAGTGATGAGCATAATCGTGTGCTTTATTGTACTGGCAGTGCTGCTGCCGATTTTCCAGTTGAATCAGTTGGTGAAATAAGGAGTATTAGACAGGTGTCTGATAATAAAAATCTCGTAGGACAGGCATCTCAAAAGAGCAAACCCGTAGGACAGGCGTCTCGCCTGTCTTTCAAAAACGTACCAGGAGAAAAAGCATGAAGAATTCACATCCTCACCAAAGAGGTTTTACCCTTCTTGAAATAATTGTTGTCGTTTTCATCCTGAGCATTCTGGTCGCCCTGGTGGCGCCGAGAATTATCGGACGCACCGACGATGCCCGCATCACAGATGCCAAGCTGCAGATTAAGAACTTCGAGATGGCGCTGAAACTCTTTAAACTTGACAATGGTTTTTATCCCGAGACTCAGCAGGGTCTCGAAACCCTTGTCGAGAAACCGACTACGGGACGAATTCCGGCGAAATACCGTGAAGGCGGCTATTTGGAGCAGAAGAAGATTCCCGCGGACCCGTGGGGGAATCCCTATATCTTTGTGTCTCCCGGACTCCATGGAGACTTTGATATCATAAGCCTGGGAGCGGATGGCAAAGAGGGAGGCGAAGGCAAGGATGGGGACATTAAAAACTGGGATATGCAGTAAAGGCTTTACCCTTTTAGAACTTATCCTCGTTATTTTTATTCTCTCTCTGGTGCTTGCCCTTTCTTTCCCGAATTTTACACTGGAAAAAGACGGCAAGCTCAAATCTGAGGCGGGCCGCATCGCGTCTATCCTGAGGTATCTCAATGACAGCGCCATATCCACAAAAGAGCTCCATACCATGAAAGTAAACTTTAAAGAAAAGGTGATGCGATACAAGGGACCTGAAGGAGAAAAGGCAGAAAAGATTGATAACCTTTCTCGCATCACTCTTCAATCCAGAGGCGATGTCTCCGAGGGGGAACTCACGGTGTTTTTCGGTCCCTCGGGGGCAGGAGAAAATTTTTCAATCCACTTAACAGGTGTTGAATTGTCTATGACGGTTGTATTTAGCGCATTAAGCGGCCGGGTGAAGGTGATAGCACAGGAGAAAACGTAAGGGGGATGTATCCCTCTCTGAGAGGGCAAGGGGCGTTGTCCCCCTCCAAAGGGGGACATGTAAGAAGTAGGACAGGCGTCTCGCCTGTCTTCAATATTGATGTATGAACCATAATCAATTTATTAAAAAGAACGGTTTTACCCTCATAGAGGTGATGGTGGGCATCGCGATTTTAGGAGGTCTCCTCGTTACATTGATTTATACTCTGAACTATCATCTGGGGCTTACGGAGAGACAATTCGCCATCACGAACATTACGAGCCTCGCGAGGGAGAAAATAGTGGAGATGGAAAAAACGCCACAGGAGGGTGCAGGTAAATTTCCGGAGCCTTATGAGGCGTTTTCCTATGAAACAAAAGTGAAGGATTCAAACATTTCCGGGATGCAAGAGATCACAGTAATTGTCGGAGATGGAAAAGATAGCATTATGCTGACGGAATTGATGCGGAAAATCACAAGGTAATATTAGAGTTTATGAGAGCATTGAAGGAATTGTCATTCCGAACGAACGTGAGGAATCTTAGGGGTTTAATATCATTGGCGATAAAGATTTCTCCCGGAGCCTGCCCTGAGTACAATAGTAAGAATCCTCGCTCCGCTCTGAATGACAGCGTGCGAAGGGGTCGAAATGACAATAAAATGAATTGTGATACACTCTCAAGGGGATTAAGGGGGATTTCTCTTGGGAAAGGCGGCTTCACCCTCCTTGAAATTCTCATCGCGATTGCCATCATGTCCATAATACTTGTGGCGCTCTACAGCACCTATCTTTTGGCTCATAAGGCATTGTTCGATGTGGACAAATCTCTCGTGAAACTGCAGGANNTCTTTAAAATGGATGACAGGGATTTTTATGGAAAACAGGCCTCCTCTCTCACGCTGACCACGTCGTCTTCATTGATGAAAGGACTTGCAAAGATTAATTATACTGTAGAGGAAAGAGAAGGTATCCTGATTATCACGAAGAGTATGGTGTCTGCCGTTGCAAGGGTGACGGAAGAGAACAGGATGGATCTCCTCGAAGATATTGAGAGCTTTACTCTCCAGGCGAAATATAAGGATACGTGGGTAAAAACGTGGGACAGTTCCCTGTCGAAGAGTGCACCCGAGGAAGTGAAGATAACGTTGACCATGAGGGTGATGGATAGGGAAAAGGAAACGCGTTCCGCTGCGCCATTTGCAATTTTTGAGACAGCGAAGCTGAGAGTAGGTTCTATTCTATAAGTAGTGGAAGTGATGATAAAAAATTCCGAAAAAGGCATGGCCATCGTACTTGTGCTCATTATCATGGCGCTCATGACAGCCATGGTCGTTGAGTTTGCCGGTGCCACATATACCGCGAATGCCGCGTTGTCCAACTGGAGGGAGAATCAGCGCCTTTCCCTTATTGCCAGATCCGGTATAAATATTTTAGTGAAAGTTGCCGCTGATAATTATGACCGTTACTCATACACCTATCCCGGGAGTATTGAAATGCCTGTCCCGAGCATAACGGATGATTTTGAGGGGCAGCTTGTGATTAAAATCGCCGATGAAAATGGGAAGTTCAACCTCAACTCCCTGGTGTTGCCCAACGGTACTCTCAATCAAATGGCATATGAGTCACTCAAGAGACTTTTGAAAAATCTGGAGTTCGATGAGAAGATTGCCGACCGGATTGCCGACTGGATAGACCGAGATGCTGAGCCGAGGATTGCGAAATCGGAGGAAGGCGCAAAGAATGACTATCTGGATAGCGTGGATGAACTCTGCGTGATTATGGATTCCGGGTCATGTGAAAAGTTATTACCCTTTGTCACGGTCTATGGTATCGGAACAGTATCGGCGAATATCATCAACGTCAACACCGCCCCTGTTTCTGTATT
>JAFNGM010000202.1:9280-9977 GCA_017885225.1 Syntrophaceae bacterium
CTGAGCAAAACCGGATGAAAAGGATTATTGAGTGTGTTATGGAGAAGTCAGGCGGTGGCTTCAAGGTTAAGTATTGGCGGGAAACGTAATGAAAAAAATTGCTGTTATCGACATCCATCCACGGAGTCCCATATTAGGCGCGCAGCCATCATCTCAGGATTCTGACCAGAGCAGGGAAGATCGCACTGTTGTCTATCTATTTCACGAGACCGGTGAAGGGTACAGGTATGACAAAAGCCTGGATTACAGTTCACAGGAAGAATTGTCAGATGTGGATGAATTTTATGTAAGCATTCCCGCCAATTTTTTTAATTATCGAATTGTGAATGTGCCTTTTTCCGATAGGGAAAAAATAAGAAAAGTCCTTCCGATTGAACTGGACAACTTAGTCCTGGGCGGCTCTGAGGAGATTGTGTTTGATATTATAGTGTCGGGAGGTGATGACGACTCTGCGGACGTTCTTGTGGTGTATACTGAAAAGAGCGCCATGAGCCGCATTCTTAAAGAGCTTGCACACAGAAATAGTGATCCCCGCGTTGTGACCTCCATCGATCTGCAGATGGCAGGGTATGGCATAGAGAGCTTTCCACAGAACATTGCGGAACAGCTGCTGACAACGCCTCCCTGGAATGAATCGGAGCGCATTGCCTATGCACAGCAGGAGATTTTAAAACCCAGCATTAACCTCCGAACTGAA
>JAFNGM010000202.1:10020-10499 GCA_017885225.1 Syntrophaceae bacterium
TTCCAGGCAGTGATGTCAAAAAAGGAGAGCGCGGACATCGCAAAAGAGATGCGTGGCGCCTACAGCAGCATTTTCCCGGGCGAAAAGAAAATCATAGACGAGTTGTATCAGTTGAAATCTCACATAAAGGAAATCGGGGAAAAGAATGATGCCTTGACAGGCGTAAGCACCTTACAGGTTCTCCTGGAGTTATCGAAGAGAATGGAATCCCATGCAGTATATAATGATATTCAGATTGAAAAAGGATTGGTGAAACTGAAGGGGGAGGCGAGCTCCACGGATGACCTCACAAAGATAAAGATGAAACTCTCAGAGTTTCTCTCGGAGGTGTCGGTGTCCGATATAAAGCCGACGGCACAGGGGAAGATTCTTTTTACGGTCGTGGCGAAGGGAACGTAAATAATAATGAAGAATTCTAAATTATTTATAGTCTTGCACGACCACTGGCAGGACCTTGCACTGCGAAGAAAGGCGCTCAT
>JAFNGM010000202.1:10505-21144 GCA_017885225.1 Syntrophaceae bacterium
TCTTAGCCGCTGAATATGGATCCTTAAAAGAGAACGTAAACGCCATCGAGCAGAAAAAAACTCTGACAAAGATAAACAGTATCGCTCAGGCAATGGACGAGATTGCTTCACCCCTGGGAATTAAGGGGAAAGTGAAGTCTATTAAGGGGACGGGGACGAAGAAGACTATAGACAAAATGAGTGAAGAATCCGCGGAGATTCAGATCGAAAAGCTTAACATGACAGAGCTGATGCACATGTTCTACAAGATCGAGAATGCTCCCATGATTTTGGCGGTGAAAAAAGTGACTATGAAAAAGTCCTTTGAGAGTCCGGATTTCCTTGATCTGACTATGACGGTATCCCTTTTCACCAGTACGACAACACCGTAACAAGAAAAGACAGGCGGGACAACCTAACCCTGAGTACCGCACTAACACAGTGTGTTGTCATATCGACCGCAGGGAGATATCTTTCATTTTTTCATAAATAAGATTTCTCCTGTTAGTCGAAATGACATCTTGTTAATATAGGGGGTATCAAATCAAAAAACTTTTCATCTTACTGCTAATTATCTTCCTCTTTGTCTGGGGTGCATGGTTCGCCATCACGGAATCTTTCATCATCCAGCAAATGAAAGATGCCGCGGGAAGCCGGGATATTAAAATCGAGCTGACAGGCCTTCAAAAGGGTCTCTTCTTCACCATCCATATAGAGCGTGTCATTGTAAGCACACAGTCACAGAAAAATATCGCTCTCGCCTCTCCACTGTCTTCTTCTCCAATAATGGAAGGAGATCGTCAATCGACTGCACCCCCATTGGTGGGGGGTGAGAAAGGGGAGGGGGGGCTCCTATTAACCATTCACAATGTAGATATCATCCCTGATCTGTTATCCCTCCTCAAACTTTCTCCTCAAATAAATATCAATGGTCAGGTGAATTTTGGCACGGTTCGTGGAATACTATTTATGAAACAGGCCAACCCTGACCTGTTTCTCGATGGCGAGAATATTCAGATTAGCGGATTGCCGATCATTGAAAGGATAGGTATATATGGAGATGGTTCTCTCAAATTCACTTATCAGCGGACCAATGAGAGAGGCGAAGTTACCTTGTCCATCGATAACGCAAAATTGAAAGGCGCCCTCACCGGATTAGGAGTCCTGCCGTTGGGTGTGTTCAAAAGCGTGAGGGGATTGCTTACCATAGGGGATACCCTGAATGTCGATTCTCTTGCCTTTGAAGGTATGGGCATTTATATGAGAATAAAAGGAAAGATTAAAGAGAGCAGATTCGACGGGAATATCGAGATGATGATAGACTCCTCTTTTGAGTTGCATACGGTAGTCGAATCTTTGCTGGAGCGATACAAAATTTCAGCGGGTTACTATGTCATTCCCTATACTCAAAAAATTTGATTTCCAGTGGTTGCGAAACAGGGCCATTACGTTTTACGGCGCCGTCTTTGCTGTTATCTGTGTGGTTATGCTCGGTACAGGGCTTTGGCCTTTCGATTTCAGACCCTCAAACAACGTTATGTGGCTTGGTGACAGGAATGGCATCAATTTTTATGGCTATGGGATGGTCATAAGCTCTGGCAGCTGGAATGAAGGACATACACTTTTCCAGGATAAATCAATTTCCCTGGAGCTCTGGCTTCGTCCCCTGACAGAAACAAGCAGCCTGCCGAGCATCATTACACTTTATGATGAAAAAACACCGTATGTCTTTTTTGTTGGTCAGTGGAGGTCCCATCTCGCTATTCGGAGCAGAACTGATGATCTCGCTGCGCGTAAGCCGGGCAAGTCCTATCAGGAAGTAGGGTTATCGAATGGCCTTCTCAAAGATGTCGATACCTTTATCACCATCACGTCCGGACCGGAAGGAACAGCCATATATCAGAACGGTATGCGCGCCAGAATCTATCCTCGTCACCGGTTGCTTTCCGGCTATAAAGGAGGGCCCGTCCGCCTCATTCTGGGAAATGCACACAGCAGCACAAGCTACTGGATGGGACATCTCTCAGGACTTGCAATTTACAACCGGACGTTAAAACCTCAACAGGTTGCGCATAACTACCAGGAATGGATTCATAAGGGATGCCCCTCTGAACCGAATGAGGGACGAATAGCGCTGTATGTATTTGATGAGAGAAAGGGTTCGATTGTCCATAATCGCGAAAGTTCTGACAGCCAGCTTGTGATCCCGGAAATATTCAAGCCTGTTAAGATGACCGTGCTTAGTACCCCCTGGCGGCACGATGATTTCCAGTGGAATCGATCTTTTTTTCAGGATGTCACTATCAATATTGTCGGATTCATACCGTTCGGCTTCTTCTGCGCCGGTCTGCTGATGAAAGCGCGCAGGTTCACAATGAGTGCTGTTTATATGATAACGGTACTGTCAGGTTTTGCATTCAGCCTGTCCATTGAGCTCTTGCAGGTGTATCTCCCGACGCGGGACTCTTCGCTTTTAGACCTGATATGCAATGTGGTGGGAACGTTTTTAGGAGTGATTGTTTATCACACGATACTTTCCGCATCCCACGTTTCCCAAAGAGAGTATTGACAACTGACCGCTACTTGGGCATATTTAAAAAAAGGACATTCTATGGCCTCTCACAAAAAAAAGACAAATCGCATATTAATCGTTGATGATGAGGAAAACATACGGCAGGTCCTTACGGAGTACCTCAAAGATTTCGGGTATGAGGTGACGTGCGCCGTAAACGGCGAGGAAGCCCTTCAGATATACCGAAAAGGCTACTTCGATATTATCCTGTCCGACCTCGTCATGAGACCGATGGACGGGTTAGAACTACTCTATGAAATCAAAAAAGTGGAGCCTGATGCAATATTCATCATGATTACCGGCCATCCATCCATTGAATCTGCGCTGGAAGCCATAAAGAAAGGCGCCAGAGATTACATTACCAAGCCCTTCAACATCGATGAGATCAGGTTGAAGATTGAAAGGGCGCTTCTTGANNTGGCTCATCCTTGGTATAGTCCTGGCGAGAATGCTGAAATAATAAGCCGTCAGGACAGGCGACACACCCGTCTTCCCTCCGTCATCCCCGTGCAGACGGGGATCCAGAAAGATTTCTCAGTCACTCTGCTCCTTCAAAATGACAAATTGCCGGTGTCTCTTAACAGGGATAATTTTTAAACCTTTGGAGAAAATAGAATGATTGCCGCCCTCCCGGGTGATGTAAAGCCCATTTTCTTCCTAATACCGTATGAGGTTATGTCGTTTTACGGACATAGTCTCCCTCTTCGGATAGAGGTTCAAAAAAATCGGTTCCTTGTGGAATAGGTTTTCCCAGGTCACGGTGTGCGAGGATTATTTCACGGAGAGCGTCACGCAGCATTGCTCGGCATTCGTCAAGTGTCTTTCCTTCGGTGATGACTTCGGGCCACTCCACGATCTGCCCCATGTATCCTGACTGTATTTTGGTATATCGCGCCATGTATGCCATTGTGATCACCTAACGAAAATGTATTATAACGATATCAATTATGATTGCAACAGAAAGTGCAGGCGGTAAAACAGGAGGAAACCCGCCTGTGAAACAGAATGCCGATTACCACGATTTTAAACCAATCCTCACAGAAATAGAGGAAAGGCCCCCGAATCCCCTGGGGACCATGTTTCTCTGGACAATTATTGCCCTTATGGTTGTAGTTCTGCTGGGGTTGTATCTGGTGAAGGTCGATGTCGTCGTCACGGCGAGGGGGAAAATTATTCCCCTGGGAGACGTGAAGGTGGTGCAGCCCCTGGAAACGGGCGTGGTGACGGCCATCAATGTGAAGGAAGGGGATTTTGTGATGAAGGGCGCCGTCCTTCTTGAGATCGATCCGTCTCTCGACAAGGCCGATCTTGAAAGCAAAGAGCGGAATCTGAAGTTCTCCCGGCTGGCGATGGAAAGGATCAACGCGGTTCTTTCGGGGAATGGGTTTTCACCTCCTCGGCAAGAGCATTCTCCGGATGTGATTGCTGCGCAGGTGGAGCACTACAGGGCACAGAAAGCGGTATACCTCTCAACGCTCCGGGAGAAGGAGAAGGAATATCGTGAGACGCAAAGTGCCCTGAATACACTGACGGAAGAGATCAGAAAGTTACGGAACCTGTTGAGCATCACCATTGAGGATGAAAGGAGACAGAAGGCTCTTGTCGAGATCGGGGCTCTCGCGGAGAATCGCTACCGGGAAAAGATGAAAGAGAGAATGAACCTGGAGCGGGAAACAGACGTCAAGACAGGTCAATCGGAGCAGGCGGCAACGAAGCTTGACAGGATTAAAGACGAAATAGAGACATTTAAAAACAGCTTCAGAGAGAGACTCCTTTCAGAGTTTTCAACCAACATGCAGGGAAAAAATGTCCTTGAGGCGGAAGTCAGCAACCTGAAATTCAGGCAGGAAAAAAAATATATCGTCTCTCCCGTAGCCGGATATGTGCATCAGCTGCCGGTCAAGACCATTGGAGGCGTAGTGACCACCGCGCAGCCCGTGGTAAGCCTGGTTCCGGAAAAGACACCGCTTATCGTCAATGCCATGGTGTTCAATAAGGACATCGGTTTTGTGAAAGAGGGGGATCGGGCCGTCATTAAAGTGGATACCTTCGATTTTCAGAAATACGGGACTCTTGAGGGTCTTGTGGAGACGATAAGCCCTTACAGCCTTGAGCAAAAGCAAAATGAGAATTCTCCTGCCAGGGCGGCCGCGGCAACACCGGAAAACAATACTGAAACAGGCGGCTATCCCGTCTATGTGAAAATGGTTACCGAAATTCTGACAACCAGGGATGGTGCGGAGTACAGAGTGAAGCCGGGCATGTCTGTGACTGCTGAAATCAACGTGGGAAAAAGAAGAGCGATAGAATTTTTCCTCTTCCCCATCATCCGCTATCTCGATGAGGGATTGAAGGTCAGGTAAAAAGGGGACAGGCTACTTTTTCTGTCCTGGTTGTTACCCTAAACCCGACGGTTAGGTTAATACGGGGACATAATACCTATTTCTAATTGACATCATTACGGCAGTTTCATATATTCCATCCATGGCACGCATTTCCAGAATAGTAGTACCCCAGTATCCCCACCATGTAACACAACGGGGCGTCCGTTCCATAACGGTCTTTCATAGCGACAATGACCGGCATCGGTACCTCGAATTCCTATCTATAGAAAACGATCGATTTGGTGTGAATATCCTCGCATGGTGCCTGATGACCAACCATGTTCATTTCATCGCCGTTCCTGATAGTGAGACGGCGCTTGCGAGGGCCTTTGGTGAAGCCCACAGGCGTTATACACGAATGAAGAATTTCGAAGAGGGCGTGCGGGGATATTTATTTCAGGGGCGATTTAGTTCTGTGGTTTTGGATGAGAGGCACCTCATGGCTGCGGCGCGCTATGTGGAGCTGAATCCTGTGCGTGCCGGTATGGTGGGCCATGCATGGGAATATCCCTGGTCGAGCGCAGGTTTTCACTTGGGTATGACCGTTGTTGACCCACTGGTGAAGGAGAAGACACTGCCCGCATTGGCAGGAAACTGGCGGGAATTTCTCAGTAGTAGTGATGAAAAAGAGATGGATGCTCTCCGTATGGCCACAAGAACGGGACGGCCAACAGGCGACGAAGAATTTCTTACTGAACTATCGAAAATAACGGGAAAGAAGGTTATGCGTGGCAGGGCAGGAAGACCGAGGAAAGAACCAGGTGAGAAATAAAAAATGGTATTATGTCCCCCGATTTTCCTCCCCGATTTTCCCAATGCGTGGCAGGTCTGGGAGGCCGAGGAAAGAACCGGGACAGAAATGATAAATGGTATTATGTCCCCGGATTTCTCCCCGGATTTCTCCATTTGGGCGACTCACCACTGCTGCAACGCGGCCTTCAGGATTTTAAAATTTTCAGTGCGGTAGTAATTTCGCTGTTCCTCTTCGAGCAGCATACCGAGTTTGACTGTATAATCTCGTTTTGTAAGCTTATTGATTTCCTCCAGCACATCCTTGCGCTGCTGTTCGGGAAGATTCAGGGGCACCCCCCTCTTCACGAGAAACTCCAGATCATAGACATCTCTAATTTCTTTCCGGTTCAGGAAGGCATTGACCTTGGAGGCCATCATGTCAGGCAATGACACCGTTTTCATCAGCACCTGGAGAGTAGAGTAACAGCTGTAGGCGATGGCCTGCTCTGTGCGAAACTTTCCTACTTCTTTCCGAATCTCTATTTTCAGTGAGCGGAGATAGCGAGGCGTTTTTAATTCAATAAGGATGGTGTAGAATTTATCTGTTGCATCCTTAATGGCATAGTAGTTGGCAAAATATCTTTTCAATGCATCAGGCAAATCCGGGGGCGCTTTTTCACTCTGCAGCCAGAAATCAAGATCAATGGAGAAACGGTCCAGACCATGGCATAGTCGAAGCATAGTCCCCCCGCCAAAAACAAGGTGGGACAGGAACTTTCCGCTGTTCAACCTGTCGAGAACTTCTATCTCGAACTGCTCCTGCGTGATTAGATCTTGCATAATTCCCCCACGTAGCGCTTCGTTTTATCAGGAAATGCCTCCATCATTTTCACGAGGACAACCTTATCAAGGATTTCTATATTCATTGCGCTCCAGTCGGCCGCGTAGTTGCCGAACACACTCAGGTGGCAGGCATCGAGAAACGCCTTCTCTTTTTCCGCGATGAACGTTTTTCCCGTTTTTACGAACCCAAAATAATAGGGGGACTTTATTTTAAAGTAATGAAATGTCGCACCATGTGTGGCGTATCGAACCGACCGCTTCAGAGCAACGCTCTCATACCATCCACGGGGCACTTGCGTGGTGACGCCATGAAAGGCGAGCGCGCTCACACATGATAGATAGGAGGGAACCTGTAAAAAATTGGCGAGTTGAAAGAAGTCTTCGTGTGCGTAGCGACTCCAATTATCCTCGAGGACATAAAAATTTTTCTTCACCCGAACGAACAAACCTCTTTTCGTATAACGGCTGCATAAAACCAGGGCAGAATCAGATTTAATCTGGAGGAGGGAAGCGACATCTTCCGCGGTGAAGTAGAGCCTAGTCTTCAGTTCACGTAAATCAGCATAGTTCATATTGAGAACACATCCTTAACAGTTATGATAAGAATATATTCCTGATCATATTTTGTCAAGAGAAAAAGAGAAAAAGGGGACAGGCTACTTTTTCTGGGGCGGCCGAAAAATGGTATTATGTCCCCATATTCACCCATATTTCCCCATATTTCGGCAGGTCTGGGAGGCCGAGGAAAGAACCGGGACAGAAATGATAAATGGTATTATGTCCCCGATTTATGTCCCCGATTTTTACCCTTTTTTCTATCCTTCGTCCTTTAACTTTTTCCCTTGCACCTCGTCTTTGATCCGTTTGACATGGCCCCGGCCCAGCCCTTTTACCTCACAGCCAAGCTCGAAAAAGCGCTTTATCTTTGCGTCACCAAGAATCCCAAAGCAATCCACTATTGCGAGGGGCCGCCCCGTCATCTCTACAATACGGTCCGGCGTCAGACACATATACGCCTCATGCCGCACCGCCAGTACCACCGCGTCTGCTTTGCGGAGGGTATCGGAAATATTTTCGTCGATCCGCAGGTCGGCAAGTTTCTCCTGATTCCGGAAGAACCGCGCGCGTGAATGGCCTGGCGCCGGGTAGCTTTCCTGCTTCTCAAATTCCCACCAGTGTTTCACGTAAGGATCGTGCACGAACACGTCTGCCCCCATCTCCGTCAGCTTGCGGACGAGGATCTCCGAGCCGCTGTATCGGGTATCCCCCACATCTTCGCGGTAGGACGCACCCAGAACGGCGATCTTGCACGCGGCCAATATCTTCCCCATGTTTCGCAGGGCATCCCGCACCAGCTGCGCCGCGTGGAGGGACCGCGTATCGTTGATATTGATCGCTGCGGGCGTTATCTTAAAGATGTCATCTTCGAATCCCATCAGGGTATGGTAAGACCATACGCCAAGGCCGCCGTCTTTCGGAAGGCAGTAGCCGCCGATGCCGGGGCCCGGGAAGATAATGTTTGAATGGGTCGGACGGACCCTGATGGCGTCCAGAACCTTTATTAAATCGACCCCGTTGCGCTCTGCAAAGAGGCTCCATTCATGGAGATACGCCAATATCGTGGCCCGGTAGGAGTTTTCCACGATCTTGCAGGTTTCGCTCTCAATGGGGCGGTCAAGGACCGTAAGGGGATATTTCTCCACATTCAGTACATCAGAGAGGAATGCAACGACCCTTTTCCGTGCCTCCGTCGTCGTCCCGCTGCACACCCGCCAGAAATCACGGATGGAAGACACATAATGGCGGCCGGGCATAACCCTCTCAAAGGAATGAGCCAGAAGAGGCTCCTGCGCGTCAATCCCCCGTTTTTCAAATGCCTTCTTCACGATGGGGTATGCGATATATTCCGTGGTCCCCGGGGGCACAGTCGTCTCAATAAGGACCATGCAATCCGGGTTGATCCTTTCACCTATTATCCTCAGGCTGTCTTCGAGAGCGGCAATATCCGCCTCACCGCACCGCATGTCACCTAAGGTTTCCTTGTTGTAATCACACTGGACATCCACCACGACGACATCGGCAAGGGACAGGGCATCATACGTATATGTAGCCATCAAGGTTTTTTTCTCGTTCACGCAGCGATGAATGAGCGGCGCCACTTCCGGATCTTCCGATTCTACCGGCGCGACACCCCTGTTGATATACGGGGTCTTCCAGTATGACCTCGTCGAGGGGCGCTGCATACCGATGACGAACTTTGACGGTTTTCCGGTCTTCTTGTCTACCGTATCGGCGACGACGCCCGCCATGACGGCGCCCACAAACCCAAGACCCATGACGACCACAATTTCACGCCCGAGCGCTTTTTGCTCCTGGACGATTTTCTTCAGCCGCTCGTATTCCTGCTCATAGTCGCGTTCTTGGGGGAGGGGAAACGATTCACCATTGGGAGATACGGAAACCGGTTGTTCATTCTGCTTCATGTGCACATTCCTTCCATCTCGTCACTCCGGCCCCGTATCGCAGTACGGGGTAAACTCCAGCCGGAGTCCAGTCTTAATTTCCCCCTTTAAAAAAGGGGGGTAGGGGGATTTTTTCCATGATCCAGCCTCGCAGTGTCATCCCGTACTTGATACGGGATCCAGTTCTTCGATATTTCGTCATTCCCGACCCCGATCGGGGAACCAGAAAGATTTCTCAATCGCTGTGCTCCTTCGAAATGACAACGGGAAACTACAATAAAATCATTTTATTGTAAAGGTGGAAAAAGGGGACAGGCTACTTTTTCTTTCCTGGTCGTTACTCCAAATCCGACAAGACTGCCATGAAAAAAAGTAGCCTGTCCCCTTTTTCTCCCCTTTTTCCCTCTAACATCACGTCCCGATTCCCGTAACAATTTCCCCAATTGAAGAAATGGGAATAACCTCGATTTTCTCAGCTATGGGATAACGGAGTTCGCCGGGATAGATTACCCAGAGCTTCTCCAGTGTAAGGTCTTGCACAACAACATGCATGGATTTGGTGGGCCGGGGGGCATCCATATATTTGAATTCAAATCCAAACCGTTTTGCATTTCTTATAAAAAGCAGGTCTAATTCCGCGCCGCTGTGGGTTTTATAAAAAAACACCTCACCGTCAGCAGATAGAAATCGGATAATCTGTTCCATGGCAAATCCCTCCCATGACAAACCGAGTTTGTGGTGAGAGTGGATTTGATGGAGAGTTTTTATTCCTAAGAGTGTGTGAAGAATTCCGGAGTCACGGATAAATACCTTTGGGGATTTTACCAGGCGCTTACCGATATTTTCAAACCAGGGAGAGAGCTACCTGATCATGAAGGCGCCGGAAAGGATATCAAGGTATTTTCGGGCGGTATCTTCCTTGGCGCCAAGAGTGCGTGCAAGTTCTGCTGCATTCCACACCTGACCATGAATGTGGGCTGTCATCATCCAGAACCGGCGCATGGTATCAGCAGGGATGCGGATACCCAATTGAGGAATGTCACGCTCAAGAAAAGTCCGAATAAAGTCATAACGCCACGTGAAACTGCTCTCTTCATTCTCAGCAAGAAATGATCGGGGAAATCCTCCCCGTAACCACAAATTGTTCACGGATCCTATACCGGCTTCCTGAAGCGTAAGTCCTCCCATGTTTACGTAGGCGACACGTCCGGCAAGTGATTCTGAGCTTCCACGAACAAGATCAAGGGAAGCGCTGCCAAGAACGAGAAATCGTGCAGGCTGGGGTTGGCGATCAACAAGAACCCGCAGAATAGGGAAAAGCGCCGGCTGTCTCTGAAACTCGTCGATGACGACAAGGCCGGTTAAATCCCGCAGAACGGTTTTAGCCATGTCCTGTTTCAGAAGCGTTTCTGGATCTTCCAGGTCGAAAAACGTTCCCCCGTGAATCCGGTGAATCTCTCATGCAATTGTAGTTTTGCCGCATTGACGGGCGCCCAAAAGCAGGGTAACGGGTGCACGGTTTATCGCGGACATGACGGCTTCAAATAATGCTTTACGCGGGATTATATTCATGCGCGAATATTACCATGTCATATGGTGATTTTCAAGGATAAATTTCATTGTTTCCCCCTTTCGCAAAGGGGCGAAATGTCAAAATATCAGCCTCA
>JAFNGM010000203.1:0-5935 GCA_017885225.1 Syntrophaceae bacterium
CGGCGTAGCTGGCACAGGCGACGATTCCCCGTTCTCCCCCTGTGATGATGGGTTTCCCTCTGAGTTCAGGGTGAATGGCCTCCTCGCAGGAAGTGAAGAAGGCGTCGCCGTCGATATGGAGAATGGCACGGGGCCATGAATAGAGGCTGAAGAGAATATCGCTCACGGGGTGACCTCTGTAAGGATTTTATGTCAGTACGACAATGAATTTAATCACCCCCTTTGTAAAGGGGGCCGGCATTTGATTATTCCCCTCTGGAGGGGGTGGGGGGAGGTGTCCCCCTCTCCAAAATCCCTCTCTATCTCCCTTTACAAAAGGGAGACGTAAAGGAGCTGGAAACGTTCATGCCTTTGGGCGTCTCCACGGGGTATGAGGATTTCTATGAATATTAATAGAACGATCGTTCTATTGTCAAGAAGATTTTTCATGGGGGAACGGCGGCTAAGGGAAAGAAAGGAGTTAAAGCACACCGTTTTCAGCAGTCTGTATCAGAGGAACTTTTCTTCCGGACGCCCTTCGATTTCGATTATGGACACGTCTCTCGTATTGAGCTTGAAATTCTGCAAACCGCTGAGGACGTCATCAAGGTAAGAGTCTTTGGCAAGGATAGTCGTTGAGCTCGTTGCCCATTTTTCGATGTCCCTGGAAAGGAAATCAAAACACCCTCTGATCATGGACTCCGTCATTCCTGATACCGGTAAATGGCAACGACCGGCAGCGGGGAGGGTGAATGCAAAATCGGTACAGCCCATACCGTCCATAATCTGGGACATGTTGAGTCCCGTAAGGTAGAGCCTTTTATACGTGAGTTCAGTGAAAGGCCCCATGCCCCAGAGCACGATTTTTGAGGCGCCAATGCGTGGAGGAGTGGCAATGAGGATTTGCTCCATAAATTCCCCGGAGATGCGACCACGGGCAAGCTCCCGGGAAATCATGCCGTTCAGACGCCAGTCCACAAAACCGCAGAGGCCTTTCGGGGGCCTCTCGTCGGAGAAGAATCCCAGGGCGAGCCCTTCCCGGTTCAGGGTATCCAGGGATTCTGTCGTTATCTTGATTCTCATGCATCCTCCCTCCCTCAATTCCTCCCGCCGGGGAAGGGAATCTGAAGAAGCTTATTGCAATAGCATTATCCATAACCATCCCGTCTGTAGGGGAGAGGTGTGGAAGTATAGGAAAAAAATCCTCTGCGTGTCAAGGTAAACGAGAGTGCGGGAATTTTCAAGACCGTTGACAGAGTCATGAAAAGAAGGTAATGTGAGCGGCAAAATGATATATTTCCCGTATATATACTTAAAAGAGGTGTATTTCTGACTGATAAGTTAATCAAGGTTGTGGCAACCGGTTTCGGCAGCGGGCTTGTCCCGTTTGCTCCGGGGACTGCCGGTACCCTTGTCGGCATTCCCTTGTACCTGGCCCTCTCAAGACTGTCCTCAACCCTTTATTTTATATTCGCGGTGGCGATCACCGTGCTCGCGTGTTATGTGTCTCATAAAGCTGAGAGGCTGTTTGGTGAAAAGGACCCACCCCGGGTGGTGATCGACGAGATTGCCGGCTTTCAATGGACCATGTTTCTTGTTGGTCCCACATTTTTGCATGTGCTTGTGGGTTTTGTACTTTTCCGGTTCCTCGATATCCTGAAGGTATTTCCCGCAGGCTATTTTCAGAGAAGACTTCCCGGAGGAATAGGCATTGTAATGGACGATGTCGTGGCGGGCATGTATTGCAACATTGCCCTTCTGGTCATGATTAGACTCTGGGGAATATAGTAGAAAATCCTTCCAGTACCCCTTTCGCGAAGGGCGTATGGATGATTGTGGGGAGAAGCGAAACGCACATAATAGACCTCGTGGATATCTGCGCATGAAAGTCGGCATAGTGACAATCGGCAATGAATTGATCAGCGGGAAAACCCAGGATACCAATTCTTCTTTTATCGCCCGACTGATGACTGTCCAGGGGTGGCGTGTACCGGTTGCGATATCCGTTCCCGATGATGAAGGGGCAATCAGGGTGGCGCTCTCCTATTGTATGTCCATGTCTGATGCCGTCGTTGTCACCGGGGGTCTTGGACCCACACTCGATGACATTACCACGGCAGCCATTGCAGCGGCTTTTGGCCTTACTCTCTATACCGATGAGTCCGTCCTGGCAAATCTCAAGGAGAGATTTAAAAATTTTCACCTTAAATGGACAGATAACAACGCAAAACAGGCCGTCTTTCCGGAAGGTGTGGAGACCATAGAGAATCCCGTCGGGTCGGCCTGGGGGTATTTCCTGAAGAAGGATGGCAAGATTATCGCTGTCGTTCCCGGTGTTCCGTCTGAGGTGCAGAGAATGGTGCCGGAGAGCGTTGTTCCTGTATTCAGGAGGAAACTTGAAACCGAGACCTCGTATATTGAGAGCAGAACCATAAAATTGTCCGGCATTACGGAGGCCCGCATAGATCAGATTCTGGCTGCTGTCAATTTCGGAACTCTCGGTGTTGATATCGGATTCTATCCCAGTTTTCCGGAGATCCAGGTCGTCCTCACTGCACGGTGCGCCTCGGAAAAAGAAGCAAAGGAGCGAATAAAGAAGGCGGAAATTTGCGTAACAGAGAAGCTCCGGCAGTATATATTCGCCTATGACCAGGATACCCTTGAGGGTACTGTTGCCAAGCTTCTGTCGGAAAAGAAATTAACCCTTGCCGTCGCGGAATCATGCACGGGGGGGCTGATCACTGATCGATTGACAGATGTTCCCGGTTCTTCAGTCTTCCTGGAGAGAGGTGTCGTTGCCTATAGTAACGAGTCCAAAAAGGATCTCCTGGATGTTTCGGAAGATGTGTTAAGGGATTATGGCGCCGTAAGTGAACAGGTCGCGGTCCTCATGGCAGAGGGAGTGAGACGCCGTGGCGGATGCGATCTGGGGCTGGCCACAACAGGGATAGCGGGCCCGACAGGGGGTACCGATGAGAAACCGGTTGGGACAGTTTTTATTGCCCTCGCAGACGGGACGAGGACTCACTGCAGGCACTTTTCTTTCAGGTGGGGCCGCAGGAGAAACAAAGCCATTACATCCCAGACGGCGCTCATAATGCTGAAAAGATATCTCGAGGGCGAGCGTGCGCATGAGTGAGGAAAAATCCATAAGGTCTTTTCTTGCCGTTGATCCGCCCCGGGAAATCATCGATGCGATTGGCATGATTCAGGATCGGTTGAGGAAAAACATCCAGGGTGATATACGCTGGGTGCGGCCGCAAGGTATCCACCTCACTTTAAAATTCTTTGGCGCTATTTCTGAATCCGATGTTGCAAATATTTCCCTGGTAGTGGAGAATACCACCTCCAATATAGCGCCGTTCACGCTCGGCATAAAACGGGTGGGGGCATTTCCTGATGTAAAGCGGCCCCGAGTGCTGTGGCTGGGAATGGACGGTGATGTAGATACACTGACCCGGCTTCAGAAGGAAGTAGATGCGGAACTCCAGAAGTACGGCTTTGAAAAAGAAGACAGAACCTTCCGGCCGCACCTGACCCTCGCCAGAATAAAGGACCCGAGGGGGTTGATCGGCCTTGCAAAAATTATGGAAAAAAGGGAAAATTATGAAGCGGGAAGTTTTTCCGCCGCCGGCCTGAATCTCTTCAAGAGTGACCTGACACCGAAGGGGGCGGTTTATACAAAACTCGCGTATTTTCCATTTGGAGGGTAGGTAGTTTTAGTTCACGTTGTTTTGTCATTCCGTGCAAGCGAAGCGCGACTTTGAGCCTGCCCCGTACTTGATACGGGGGAATCCAGTAATATCAAATGACTGGTTCCCCGCCGCAGCTTGCCCTCGAATATTCCTGTCGGGGGCGGGGACGACCTCTGGATGCCGGCTTTCGCCGGCATGACAACCTTAATGACGTTTTCTACTATTACGATAAAGTCTTGCATCGAAATGACACAGCTTTCAACATGAAATAAAAGGATTGAGAATTTCTATAATAATGGAGGTGGGTATGGGAACGGAGATGGATAGGGAAAAGGCCGTGGATCTGGCGATCACCCAGATTGAGAGACAGTTTGGTAAAGGTTCCATTATGAGACTAGGGGGTGGTGAACAGATAGCCGATATCGCGATTATCCCGACCGGGTCGCTGAGCCTTGATCTGGCCCTCGGAGTAGGGGGTGTCCCACGGGGACGGGTTGTGGAGATATATGGTCCGGAAGCAGGCGGCAAAACGACCCTGGCGCTCCATATTATCGCCGAAGCCCAGAAAAGAAAAGGTCTTGCCGCATTTATTGACGCGGAACACGCCCTCGATGTGGCGTATGCGAGAAAGATCGGAGTGAATACGGATGACCTCCTTATTTCCCAGCCCGATACGGGCGAACAGGCCCTTGAGATCGCGGAGACCCTTGTGCGCAGCGGGGCACTGGATGTTCTGGTAATCGATTCCGTCGCCGCACTGGTTCCCAAAGCGGAACTCGAGGGAGAAATGGGGGATGCCCAGATGGGGCTCCAGGCCCGTTTGATGTCACAGGCGCTCCGCAAACTTACGGGGAGTATCAGCAAATCAAAGACCACGGTGATCTTTATCAACCAGATCAGGATGAAAATAGGCGTGTTCTTCGGCAGCCCGGAGACTACAACCGGCGGGAATGCCCTCAAATTCTATTCTTCCATGCGCCTCGACATCAGGAAGATGAATTCCATAAAAATCGGGCAGGACATCATCGGGTTCCGTACGAAGGTAAAGGTAGTAAAAAATAAAGTGGCGCCACCTTTTCGTGAAACGGAATTTGATATCATATTCGGTGATGGCATCTCGAAAGAGGGAGATGTTCTGGACCTTGCCGTGGAAAACAGTATTGTCGAAAAGAGCGGGGCATGGTATTCTTATAAGGGAGAAAGGCTCGGCCAGGGAAGGGACAACACACGCATCTTTCTCAAGGAAAATGCAGATACGATGAAGAAGATCGAGGATGATGTCCGGGAAAAGATCGGCCTGAAAGTCTAAGGTGTTATAAGGAAGCCATGATGGAGGAAAACCCCCTCTATGAAAACGCAAAACAAAGAGCCTTTCGTCTTCTTGCCGTGAGGGCAAGAAGTGAAAAAGAATTGCGGTCCAGGTTGAAAGAAATGGGTTATGATGAATCTGTGGTGAGCGGTGTCACGACAAGACTTCGGGAACTTAAGTATCTGGATGACGAATCATTTGCCCGCGGATGGGCTCGAAATCTGGCAGTGAACAGGCTTCTAGGGAACGGGAGGATTGAAGCGAGCCTGCGGGAGAAGGGGATCCCGCGGGAGTTGATCGAGCAGGTCATCAACGAAGTGCGGGAAGAGCTAAGTGAGCGAGAGGCGCTCATGGCGCTTCTCAGGAAAAAAGCGAAAAACGGCACCGTAAAGATGGATTACAAAGACAAAATAAAATTAGCCAGGAGCCTGATGGGGAAGGGCTTCTCGCCGGATTTAATTTTTACTACGCTAAGGACAACAAAGGAGGAGTTCGTTGATGAAGGGGAGTGAAATCAGAGAGCTGTTTTTGAAGTATTTTGAAGAAAATGGACATACTATTGTGCCAAGTTCATCGCTCATTCCGAAAGATGATCCCACGCTTCTTTTTACCAATTCGGGGATGGTTCAGTTCAAAAACTGCTTCCTGGGGCTGGAGGACCGGGGTTATACACGGGCGACGAGTTCACAGAAGTCCGTCAGGGCCGGCGGCAAGCACAACGATTTGGAAAACGTGGGGTATACGGCCCGGCATCACACTTTTTTCGAGATGCTGGGGAATTTTTCCTTTGGTGATTACTTCAAGAAGGAATCTATCTTCTGGGGTTGGGAGTTTCTCACCGATAAAATGGGGCTTCCCAAGGAGAAGCTCTGGGTTACGATCTATAAAGACGATGACGAAGCCTTTGAGATCTGGAATAAGACCATTGGTGTTCCCGCCGAGAGAATCGTCA
>JAFNGM010000203.1:6013-10791 GCA_017885225.1 Syntrophaceae bacterium
GTGTTTACGCAGTTCGACCGCGATAAAGAGGGAAACTTCCAGCCGCTTCCGAAGCCTAACATCGATACAGGGATGGGTCTGGAGCGTCTGGCGGCGGTCGTTCAGGGGGTGAAAAGTAATTATGAGACCGATTTTTTCATTCNNTGATGGGTGAAACCGGTCCCTGCGGTCCCTGTTCGGAAATAATTTATGATCAGGGGCCGTCCGTGGGATGCGGGCGTTCCGAATGCAACGTGGAATGTAGTTGTGACCGTCATCTGGAGATATGGAACCANNAATTATGAGACCGATTTTTTCATTCCCATAATTCAGTTCATCGCAAAGATCAGCGGGAAGAAATATAAACAGAATGAGGACAATGACGCGTCCATGAACGTCATTGCCGACCATAGCCGGGCAGTCACCTTTTTGATCGGGGACGGCATTCTCCCCAGCAATGAGGGGAGAGGTTATGTTCTCCGGAGAATCCTGCGGAGAGCCGCCCGTCACGGCAAGCTCTTAGGTCTCGGCAAACCTTTTTTACATGAAATTGTTTCCGTTGTTGTCGAGGCGATGAAGGACGCCTATCCCGATCTGAGAGAGAAGGAAGCATACATCAGGAAAGTTATCTTCAACGAAGAGCAGCGTTTCATCGAAACCCTCGATGCAGGTTTGAAGATTTTGAGTGATGAAGTGGCGTCCCTCAAAAAAGCACGTAAGACGGTTGTCCCCGGTGAAGTTGTGTTCAAACTTTATGATACCTTTGGGTTTCCCGTGGACCTGACGGCGGACATCGTGAAGAGAGACCGCCTCACCCTCGATACGGAAGGGTTTGAAAAAGCCATGGAGGCGCAGCGTGAGAAAGCGAGGGAATCCTGGAAGGGCAGCGGTGAAAAAGCCGTCTCCACGAGCTACCAGAAGCTTTCCCTCCAGGGGATTAAAACTACGTTCGTCGGATACGAGGGAGTCACAGAGGCGCGTTCACGTGTGCTCGCCATCATGAAAAACGACGAACCGGCGGATTCACTGGGAAAAGGAGAAAATGGGGAGGTCTTCGTTGATTTTACACCCTTCTATGGCGAGGCAGGCGGACAGGTTGGCGATACGGGGATTATTGAAGGAAAGGGATTCCTTTTTGAAGTGTGGGAAACCCAGAGCCCTGTCGAGGGTATTGTGAGCCACATCGGGAAACTCAAGAAGGGCGCCATAAAAATCGGGGATGACGTCATCCTGAAAGTGGATGTCGGAGCGAGGAGAGCGACAGAGGCGCATCATTCCGGCACCCATGTCCTGAATGCCGCCCTGAGGAGCGTTCTCGGTGATCATGTGAAACAGTCCGGATCACTGGTTAATCCGGAGAGGCTGCGCTTTGACTACACCCATTTTTCGAAGATCGAGGAAGATGAACTCCACAGAATAGAGTCCATCGCCAACGATATTATAAGGCAGAATATTCCTGTGCAAACCGAGGTTCTACCCCGTGAAGAGGCCATGAAAACAGGGGCTCAGGCAGTCTTTGATGAAAAGTACGCGAATGAAGTCAGGGTCGTCAAAATGGGCGACGCCAGTATGGAGCTCTGCGGCGGTACCCATGTGTTAAGAACGGGTGACATCGGGCTTCTGAAGGTTGTTCATGAATCAGCCATCGCGGCAGGCGTGCGGAGAATCGAGGCGGTGACAGGCAGGGAAGCCCTGAAATATGTGAGCAATGTTGAAGGGGAATTGAAGAAATCAGCAGGTCTCCTGAAAACCAATCCTCTGGATCTTTCGGAAAGGGTTGAGAAACTCCTTAAGCACCAGCGAGAACTGGAAAAGGAAATTGAGGCGCTCAGGGGAAAGCTTGCCGCGAAAGATACCTCCGATTTGATCGATCAGGTCAAGGAGATAAAAGGGGTGCGTGTCCTTTCCGCGGTGGTAGATGTGTCGGACGCAAAGACCATGCGTGATCTGGGCGATAAGCTGAAGGATAAAATGAGATCGGGCATTCTCCTCCTGGGGAGCAAGGCGGCTGATAAGGCCATGCTCCTGTGCATGGTCACGAAAGACCTGACCGGTCGCTACCATGCGGGGAATATCATAAAGGAGATAGCTCCTATCGTGGGCGGAAGCGGCGGCGGCAGGCCCGACATGGCCCAGGCCGGGGGGCCGAAGCCGGAGAACCTGAGGCAGGCACTGGACAAACTTGCCGAAATAGTCTGAGAGAAAATTAAGTTCCGTACATCCCCCTCTTTTCCCTTCAACCATGAAGAGAGAAGAGGGGGATTTTATTGTTTGGGAAGCATATAAATACAGATTCCCTTATACAAACTACTTCGCTTCATCAAGACCCACGATTTTTATTGCAGTAGTGATTTATGGTCAATGTTCTTCTGTAGCATCTTTCAGCTCGTACTGTGCAGACAAAATATCTGAAAATCTCAATTGCACTGGTTATTGGTGTCACTACTACTAAATGATGTTGAAAAGCCTTATCGTTATGAATTACGGTGTGAAAGAAAAAGTAACGTTAAAGCGAAGGGGCGCGGCGAGCTTTTTGCCGCGCCCCTCTTGAGCGCCTTGTGAGAGTGCATTCTGTTATTGTCGTCAATCTCTATTTCACTCGTTTGAACGTCATTATCCCCCGGTGCATTCCCTTTTCGGGCCAGCGTATCGATAGCATCCACGCCGACACGATGTGCAGCCGGTCGCCATCGAACTTAAAAAAACGTGTCTGTTCGGTGCCGACCAAAACAGGGTTCCAGGAAACATCGACCTTGTTGATCAACTTATCTCCTTCGATGCGATACGCAGCCGCGTACGCGAACACGGACTTAAAAAGGTTGGCGCGATCCTGGTCAGTTTTCGGTGCCTCGCGCCCCTCGTCCGTAATGATCACCATCATTCGTCCCTCCGGTGTGTAGATGACGTAGCCTGCCGGATTCTTTCCCTTGTCGGATTCTCGTTTGCCCGTTGCTTGCCACTCCGTTTCGTGCGAAACCAGTTTCCAAACACCAATAATCTTCGCGTGATCATCAGCGATACTCGGTGGTACTGCAAAGAGAAACAAAACCAAAACAACTAACCATTTCAACTTAAACATAGTGCCCTCCTTTCTTTTGTACCTTTTAAAGATTTATGATTTTTTTTAGACTTAAAGGGGAAGGTTCTCATTAAATATTCAGGGATAATAGAGCCGTCCCCTTTCCCTCCTTTTCCTTCCCTCCGGATCAATTCCGGCATTGATCTTATTTGTTGCCTATGTTACGGTAATTGACAGTTACTTAATGGTTCGAACCGTTAACTTTTTTAAATTATTTTTTTCCTCTCAAATTGCCCATTTTTCAATCGGGTTCGACTGGTGAAAAAATGGTCAAAAATGCCCACCCATCCATAAGAATCGACCTGAATGAGTTCAAGCTCCACATCGACCTCAAAAAGGGAACGGAACTGACCCTCCATTTCAACTCACCTTCCCGCATGTTTTACCTTTCGGTGATCGCCCTCGTTGTTCAAGAGATGAAAAAATTGGGGAAAGTCGCCTCTATCCCCCTGGAGAAACATCTTGACCTCCTCGCATTGTTAAATGAATCGGTTGGGGGTTCGGCCGGTTCGTCAGATAAGAAGAATCTGTTGCAAAGGATCTACCGTAAATGGAAAGACGCCCTGCCTAACCTGGAAGAGGCCCCTCTTTATAAAGTCCTCGGAAGGAAAAAAGAATATGACGAGGGGATCGGCAAGACCTATGTATTTACAGAAGCCGAGAAAGATAGCTGGGCAAATCTTTTTGAGTATAAAGGGAGTGAAGAGAATGTCAGGCTGAAGTTTTCCATAGATANNGACGCGTGGGAGAGGTTTCTCTCGAGTCTCAAGGGGCGGGTTGAAGGCGTACCCGAAATGGAAACTGTCCAATCACTCGCCGAAGTGCCTGCAGCTCCGGTATCGTCAATAGGGAAACAGAGGACTGTCCTGCAGCGGCGGCGGCTTGGGGTAGTCTTTGTTACGATGATTGTTGCCATTGCGGGGGTTGCCGCATTGGCAATCTGGAAACTCTCTGTACGCCCCGCTTCGGTTGGGGTTTCCTCCGTGGAAAAGATGGCATTCCCTCTGCCCGATAAGCCCTCCATTGCCGTACTTCCTTTCACAAATATGAGCAATGATCCCACGCAGGAATACTTTAGCGACGGGATCACTGAGGAGATTATCACTGCGCTCAGCAAGGTTCCAAAGCTCTTTGTGATTGCACGAAACTCGACCTTCACCTACAAAGGCAGGCCCGTAAAGGTTCAGCAAGTAAGTGAGGAATTGGGTGTACAGTATGTTCTCGAGGGGAGTGTGAGAAAAGATGGAAACAATATACGCATAGCCGCCCAGCTGATCGATGCGCTTACGGGGAATCATGTATGGGCGGAACGGTATGACCGAAATCTGAAAGACATATTTGCCGTTCAAGACGAGATCACAAAAAAAATCATCACGGCCATGCAGGTAAAGCTGACGGAGGGGGAGCAGGCCCAAGCTCATGCAATGGGCACAAAGAACCTTGAGGCCTACCTGAAGTACTTGCAGGCGAGAGAGCTTAGTAACCGGCTTAATCCGGAGAGTAATGCTTTGGCAAAGCAATTGGCAGAGGAAGCCATTGGCTTAGACCCAATGTATGCGTGGGCGTATTCTGTTCTGGCTCACACCCACATCGCGGACTCTTGGATAGGAACCAGCAAATCCCCCAGGGATTCCATAGCGAAGGCCATAGAATTACTGCAAAAGGCTATTATCCTGGATGACACTTGCGCGGACGCCCACCGCCTTTTGGGCTACACATT
>JAFNGM010000204.1 GCA_017885225.1 Syntrophaceae bacterium
CCATTGTGCAAGAGACATATTATCTTTTGCTTTCTGTAAGTGTTAAACTTGGATTTCTACAACAGATAGAGGATTACGAACGATATTTAATGAAATCAGAAAAAAGGCAGAGCCGATTGACCCTGCCTTTTGACAAGTAATTTGAATTATCCTATCCTTGAATTTCCTGCCAATTTAGTAGAAGGCGATCAATAAAAAGGTGAGACCCGCTTGTGCCGTCTTGCATTTTGCGAGAGTCCTGTAAAAAGAACTCGGTCTTTTAAGAACGACAATCGCCACGAAGACCCTTCGGTTTTTTCTTTATTAACATCCCGCAATTCAGCACATAACGTACACTGCAGCATCTCATCCTTTTGTATTCTTAATGCCGACCACAATATGTTTTTTCTACTGCATTATGGTTACTGCTTTTGTAAATGCTCTCGTGAAAGTTTTTGCCCTTTGTAAACAATTGAATATTCGCTCTTTGGAAGGTATTTTTTTCTAAGTTGAAATATCTTGCAAGAGTGAAACATTTTTACGAGTAGGGGGATTTTACAGTGAAAAAATATTGGAAAGAAAGCGACTTTATGATCAGAAGAGAATCGATGATAAAAATTGATTTACGTATGTTTCCGGAATCCTCAATTTTACGAAGAGATTGGCGATCCATATAAGGAGGTAGAAATTTGATTGAGAGACCTTTTTAGATGCGCCGCTACTTTTGTCTTGAATCTTCTTTATTTCAATGTTACATAAAAATTAGACGGAGTGCGTGTATCTTGTAACCCATCATTCAACTGCAGGGAATGCGGAAATGAGCTGGAAAGACATCATCAGCCTGCCCCCTAAGATACTCCTTTCTTCTGGCGTTGTCACCGGTGCCATCCTTGTTGCCATCATGTTCGGCGGTTATCATGCATCGGGCAATCCCCTCGTCTGCGGGACGTGCCACAGCATGGATCACGTTTACAGCCAGTGGCAGCACTCCACCCACAAGCAGTTTGCCTGCATCGAGTGTCATCTTCCCGATACCCACATCGTCGGTAAGGTCGCCTACAAGACGAAGGCCGGTCTTAACGATCTCTATCATGAAACTCTGAGGAATTATCCTGCCGCTATTTCCATATCAGATGAGGGAAAGGAGATTGCCAACGGCAATTGCCTGAGATGCCATTTCTCAACGGTACAGAATACGCCTATGGGAGCGGGAGGAGCCAACTGCATCAAGTGCCATCGTTACTCCGTCCATCAGCGTGGGCTTGAAAAGGGAGGAGGGATCATCATTGGACAGAAATAAGAAAATCTGGATGACACTCGCGGGTATTTTCCTTGTGCTGCTCATCATCATTGTGGTGCAGGTCTTCGTGCGAAAACCATACACGACAATAAAGATCGCGAACATTTCCGAAGGTGAATACGACCCTGCCGTGTGGGGCCAGTATTATCCCCTGGAGTACAAGAGCTACTTGCGAAACAAGGAGATGGCTGCATCCCCCACGGGGTATGGCGGCAGCGAAAAAATCCAGAAGTCAATTAAGGAGCCAGAGATCCTGATCAACTTCAAGGGAATGCCATTTAGCATCGACTACTCGGAGGACCGGGGGCATGTGTATGCACTCGAAGATCTTAAGACCACAAAGCGCATCAACCAGACCACGGCGGGTGCCTGTATGACCTGCAAGACGGCGCAGCTCACCGATATCTTCAAGGAGAAGGGATGGGATTACGCAAAGATTCCTCTGATGGAGCTTCTCCCTCAGTTGAAGCATCCTATTGTCTGTGCAAACTGTCATGATCCAAAGACGATGAACCTCCGGGTCATTAACCCGGCCTTTATCGAGGCAATGGCGGAGCGCGGCATCGACGTGAAGAAGGCCTCCCGCGAGGAGATGCGAAGCTACGTCTGCGGGCAGTGTCACGTGGAGTACTACTTTGTGCCTGCGAGCAAAAAAGTAGTCCTCCCCTGGGGCAAAGGCCTTCACCCCGAGAAGATTTATGAATACTATTCTGCGAAGCCCAACGACTTTGCGATGGACTGGAAACATCCCGACTCTGAAGCAAATATGCTCAAGGCACAGCACCCCGAATTCGAGGTGTGGAGTGGTGGCGTACACGCGAAGTCCGGCGTATCCTGTGCCGATTGTCATATGCCCTATATGAAGGTGGATGGACAAAAATATACTTCTCACTGGGTCACAAGCCCCATGAAGCATGGCAAGGAAGCCTGCCGGACCTGCCATAATCAGAGCGACCAGTGGCTCCTCGATCAGGTAAAGGTAACCCAGACAAGCGTTTGGGAAATGCAGCGCATCGCGGGGCAGACTGTAGCAAAAGCCCACGAGATTATTGGAAAGGCCACAAAGGCAGCCAGAACCAACAAGGCAGAGCTTGACAAGGCCCGCGAGCTTGTTCGGAAAGCTCAGTGGTACTGGGACTTCGTAGCAGCGGAAAACAGCATGGGATTCCATAACCCAACCATGGTTCTCAACACACTTGGGCGTTCCATTGATCTCGCCCATCAGGCCATCACCACAATCGAGAAAGCCTCGGGCGGAAGATGACCTTACCGCTACCCAGCATCAAAGGCGGCAGAAGATTTTCCCTTTGCCGCCTTTTCAATCGTATCAAACGGTAACTGGTGACTAATATTGCATTGAAACACACGATTATTTTTCTCATAATCAGCCCAACAATATCCTTTCAGCATTAATCAAAACAGTAAAAAAGGAGAACTATCATGAACAGAATGAAAAGAGCAGCACTGTTGGTAATGATCGTGGCGGCTGCACTGCAATTGGGTGGCTGCGGAGTGGGCAGCTATCAGGCGCGCAGTGTCGATCTCCAGGAATCACCTCTCGTCAACCCGGATATCCTTGTGCAAGGAAAAGATGACCAGGCCCTCTACCGTTACGTGAACCCGAAGGCGGATGTCAAGCAGTACACGAAGGTCTTGATCAATCCGGTTCTGGTCTACGGGTATATGGAACTGGACAAGGATGAACTGGAAAATCACCAAAAACTCGCCAACAATGCCTATGTCTATGTGACGCAGGAACTGGAAAAGGACTACCGGATCGTGAAGGCCCCGGAACCGGGCACCTTGAGGATCGAGATGGCTATCGTAAACGCTGACAGCGCAAAGCCGGTCCGCAACACCCTCTCAACCATCGTACCGGTTGGCATGGCTCTCTCCCTCGTGAAATATACCGCCACCGGCAAGCAAGCGGGAGTGGGTGAAATAACCATGCAAATAAAAATCACCGATGCCGGCACCGGGGAACTGCTCGGCGCGGCACTGGACCGACGCGTAGGCGGCAAGGAACTGTCAAAGCTCTGGAGCAGCTGGCACAATGCCGATGATGCGCTAAAGTACTGGGCAAAAAGGCTGAGCTTTACCCTCTGTGACATGCGCGGTGGCACAAACTGCGTGAAACCGTAATTTCCGCGCGGGCCATTGTCGGAATGACGGCCCGCGAATTCATTCGTAATGACCTATGCAATTGAGCGATTGCATTCTTTATCGGAAAAAGAGCATGTACGTTTGGGAGATTTGAAAGCTTGACCATTGATTGACCACCATGTTTTCGCCAATCCCTCGGCGATGCACAAAGCGATCTTTGTGTTTGTGAAATAGTAATTATGGCAACACGGCGTCATATGTGTGATGAAAGTCCCGTTTTTCACTTCGCAGTCACAGACATTTTTGTATGACGGGATAGGATTCAACGGAAAGCTGAAGGGGTCATGTCTTTCGTAAAAGTTTATCCATTCGCCTACTACTGGCGGAACAAATTGAGCAACTTCCTTCGCTGGTATACTTATAGGCTTATTAAAAGTAGAAAAGCGAAGGTTCCAGAGAGCGATGGGACAACCCAGGGTATAGAAAAGCATCAGGGTTTCCCCTTTTTCTAAAGGACTTGGACTCTTGCCTATAACCTCTTTAACGTTATTGGGTATCAGTTCAAGGTGCGGCTGGGATATGTCGTAGAAGTAGTTGCTGGCTATGATAGTCCCGAGGCTGTGGCTGATGATACATAAAGGGGCATTTCCTCCGGAAGCTGTGGCAAGCTCTTTCAGGGATTTCGCCACCTGCTCATGCACTTCGTCATACACTGTTGATGTATCTGTGTATGAAGGCTGATAGGCAACTACATCTCCGAAGTAACTGACGATAAAATCTCGGAACCACCATAATATCTTAGATAGATAATAAAAGGTGGATAGATTTGCGCGATTGATATAATCATGCATTTTTTCCAATAAATTCTTTTCGCGCTTTTCTAGTATGGGCGCCCACCAGATGGGCTTAAATTCAAGGTATTGTTTAGCCTCTACATCCTTTAATAACTTAACAAATTCCTCTCCGATCGTTTTTATCAGCACATCGGCGAAATTCTTTTCTTGCTTCCCGGCTCCATGGATTATGGCAACGGCGATCTTTTTGCCCCAGGTTTTTTTTGAGTCTTCATTCATGCGACTTTCTCCTTTGCTGAGTAACGTATGAGATAAAGAGAATTTTCCGCCACATTCAATAAAATTGCTGCCTTTTCCCAAGGTTCCATGCGATTACATAAGGCAGGTGTCCTCTCACACCGCACACACGTTTGGCAATTGATTTCATTGAAAATAAACGCTTGCCCACAAGCCGGTGTCCTGCTTCAAGCTGTTCCGCGGTCATCAATCTCGGCTGAAAGACCGCGTTGCCGACGGTGTGCGAATATTGTTGCCAATCACGGTGCAGCTACCTTCCCTCAGACGACAGTTTCTCAAAGAGCAGCGAACCGGGATAAGGTGTCAAAATGCCGACCGTCGGGGCATCAATGCTGTTTTCCTCAATGAAATCGGCAGTTCTATCGAATACACTCCTGTCATCATCATCCAGCCCGATGATAAAAGTGCCCGCGATGCCTATACCATAGTCATGGATCTTTTGCACAACCTCAGCGTACTCTGA
Source organism: Syntrophaceae bacterium (assembly GCA_017885225.1). GTDB lineage: Bacteria > Desulfobacterota > Syntrophia > Syntrophales > UBA2185 > UBA2185. The sequence continues at coordinate 4,937 of JAFNGM010000204.1, forward strand.
AACCTTGTTTGTCCTTGTCTTGCCTATGGACATAATATTTTTATCTGAGAGTGATTCAAAACCGATGAGCAAGTATCGGCATCCGCTTCTTGATGCCAGCCTCAATAATTCGTCGTCGTGGGCAATCGACAAGGTTGTCTGGGCAGTCCAACTGATCTTGAGGGGGATCATTGCCTTGAAAAGTTCCCGGGCATGCTCTTTATCACCGACGATGTTGTCGTCGACAAACAAAGCCAAAGGGAAGGAGAAGGTTTCGATTTCTGAAATCACTTCAGCAACGGGGCGAAAACGATATTTCCTTCCCGATATGAGATGGATCGAACAGAAAGAACAACGGTTTGGGCATCCTCGAGAGGTCTGGATCAAGTTGGTCGAAAGATACTTTTCCATATTGAGGAGTTCTTGGCTTGGGATAGGCATGTTTCGCATTTGGCAAAGATTCTCGGCACGGTAAAAACGCTTCAGCATGTTCTCTTCCGCGTCTTTAAGGAGCTGCGGCCAAACCTCTTCTGCTTCTCCAATGACTACCGCATCGGCATGCAGGATTGCCTCTTCAGGAATCGCCGTGGCGTGCATCCCGCCGAGGACGACCTTGACACCTCTTCCCCTGAAATGGTCGGCAATCTCATAACCGCGATAGGCGTTTCTGGTAAGCATGGTAATGCCCACAAGGTCAACCTTTATTTCAAAGTTTATGACCTCTATCTCCTCATCAACGATGAACACTTCATGGTTCGGTGGAGTCAAGGAGGCAAGCTGCATGAGCGACATTGGCGGAAGTTCACGGCCTCCGCCAAATTTTATACGGGAAAATCTATTGAAGAGTGATTTGGCAGATTTTAGGACTGATCCCTCTTGATAATCGAGGGACCTCTTGCGAAAGCCGGGCTGAATCAGACATATTCTCATCTAAGGGTGATTTTCTTGTAAGGAAGCCAAGACTTCTTTTGCTTTACCGAGATACGTTTCGGCCTGGCATTTCTCAAGGTAATAGATAGCTTTTGTTATAGTGTCTCTAACTTTTTGTTCATCTCCCCTCAGTTTATGCAACAGCCCGAGGTGGTAATAAGAATGACCCAACATCCCCTGTGCCCCGATTTCCTCGGAAACCTCGATAGCCTTGAGAAAATGACGTTCGGCTTTTTTGCTGGCGTAGGGAAAATATCGTATCAGAAATCCTATATTGTTCTTTAGAAGCGGTAAGCTGATGGGAGTTGATCCATCAATCATCTTAAGAAACACGGTTCCTAAGATAAACTCCGCATTCGCGTAACGCCATCTGCATCCGTTTTGTTTCCACAACTTTTTCACAGCTTCGATTATTTTCAACCCTTTCGACATTTGTCCGCTTGCGATCGTCATCCCGCCTAAAAGGCCTCTGGCCGGCGTTGCCAAGAGCTCCCCTCCAGCTTTGTCGCAGAAGGAGATTAGCTTTTCAAGAGGCTCTATGGTATCATGAAACTGACCGATAGAGGCATAGCTGAGCCCTAAGTGTAATTTCGGGAACTGCGTGTACCATGGGTCTTCCGAGACATTGATGGCTTTCAGGTTGCATTCGATGGCTGCATGGAAATCGCCGTCCACCAAAAAACTGAATCCTTTGACCCAGTGGCCGAAAACCATGCTTCGGGTACTGGAGTGTTTCTGGCCGTATTCCAAAAGGGCTTGCCCCATTTGAGCGGCCTTCTTGCTCTCTCCTCTAACCCAATAAACATAGCCCATGGCACCCAAGGTCAAGTGATAGGGGTACATCGCCGAATCAATCGACATACCTATCTCCAGAGCTCTCTCTCCATGTCTGAGAGCCTCATCCAGCAGTCCCAAATCGGCACAGGTGTATGCCAGCCACGTGGATGCAGAGCTGATGATTTTTGGGTCAGCGATCGCATCGCCAAGTTTAAGAGCCCGAGTTAAATAGTAATAGGAATCCTTGAAGTTTTCCCTCTGCATAAGTGCCATTCCCATCCACACATAGTATATCCCTATGAGAGCCTTGTCATTCAAAGATTCGACGAGCTCCTGGTAGACATTAAGCAGGCGGGTCATCTCTTTGAAGTCTCCACGGTAAAAGAAGACAAGCATCCATTTTAAGAGGACGTTAATTAACAACCGGTTGTCTTCCTCCGTCCTGTCATCTTTCGTGGCCACAAGATCGAAGCCTTCCCTGAAATAATGATCAGATTCATCGAGGGCATATCTCTTAAGGCTTTTCTCACCCGACTTAATCAGGTAATCAATCGCTTTGAAAGTAGAATGTCCTCGTTTGAAATGGAACGCGAGAGTCTCAGTGAACTCTGGAAGCCGGTCAGCAAAGAGTTCTTCTATTACCACTCCAATGCGTTCATGGATGTTCTGACGCTCTTTCTTGAGGATACCGTTATAGACAATCTCTTGTGTCAGGGCGTGCTTGAAAATGTATTCTATATCCGGCTGGAGAGATCTGAGTCTGATCAGATCGAGCCGTTCCAGACCGACAAGGCTTTTTTCGATGTGGTCATGCAATTCCGAAATTCTATTGAGAATCGGGAAGAGAAATGACCGTCCGATAACGGAGGCTTCCTGAAGGATACGCTTCGTCTCCTTTTCCAAACGGTCAAGTCGAGCGGATATTACTCCCTGCACTGTCGAGGGAATATTCGCCGCGAGGAGATTTTTGGTCAGTTTCCAAGCTCCATCTTCATGGACGAGGGTTTCAGATTCAATGAGGGCATTGATGACTTCTTCCAAATAGAAGGGGTTCCCTTCCGCCTTGTCTCGAATGAACGTCCTGAGTTCAAAGGGTACATCTTTTGCCTTGAGGAGAGACTCCACCATATCCTGGGCTTCCGAGCGCGAAAGATCGAGGAGCCTGATATCATGGTACGAGTGGATGCCGCTCACCTGATGACTGGCAAAGAGGCTGAAGGGCGGCCGGTACAAACAGAGGAAAAGAACAGGGGACTGAAACTCGGAGAAAATAGTGCGCAGGAGTTCAACAGAGGGGAGATCAGCCCAGTGGAGATCTTCTATGCATACAACGGTTGTGCCCCTGAGAGAGAAAGCTGTGAGAATTAACTGAATGGCCTCATGGAGGCGCATTTTCCAGAACTCGGGACTCACTCCTTCAATCTCGGGATAGCTGAGAGAAAAGAGGCTCCCCACATAAGGAAGCAGGTCGGTCCGTTCACCAAGGAAAGATTTCGTTCCTGCTTCTACCTTCATTTTGATCTGTTCCGGTGGATCACCCTCATGAATTTGAAAAGCCCTGTTCAGAAGATCGATGAGGGGGAAGTACGGGATATCCTGGGCATAGGCATAGCAATGACATTCACGCCACTGGAGTACATGGAGATCAAGACCGGACTTGAACTCTTCAATGAGCCTGCTCTTCCCTGTACCTGCATCCCCGCAGATGGAGACAAGAGACCCCTTGCCATTTTTAAGATTTTCAATAGCCTCCTGCATCTTGGCCATCTCCATCTTTCGGCCAATGAGCTCTGCCCTCATTCCGGAGAGACGATGAGTCTTGACAGGCTCTTGTTTGGGAGATAACACCTTGTAAACCCTTATAGGCTCAGCCTTGCCTTTCAATGTGACTGGTTCCAGAGGCTCAAAATAAAAATACCCTTCAGCCTGGCGATAGGTACCAGGACTCACCACGATCATGCCGGGTTTTGCCAATTCTAAAAGGCTAAACGCCAAGTTTATCGTGTCGCCTAATATTCCATGAGTTCCCTGATCTCTGTTTACATCACCCGTGACTACTATGCCTGTGTAAATACCTGTGTGCATAACCAAGGGCTTTCCAATTCGGCTTTCATAGCGAGGACTGATGGATCGAACCTTCTCGTGAATTTCTCTCGCGACCTTGATGGCCCTGACCGGATCATCTTCGTGAGATTTTGGAACTCCGAAGAGAGCCATTATTGCATCACCGACGTACTTCTCGATGAAACCCTCATATTTTGAAACTATCTTGGAGATTTCCCCAAATACCTCTCCCATGATCTCTTTTATTTCTTCGGGATCGAGCTTATCCGTCATGGCCGTGTAGCCGGTTATGTCTGAAAAAAGGACGGTGACATGTTTGAGTTCGCTCACAAACGTAAAGGCGGGCTTTTCATTTCGGGCAGGTTCTTCTAATCGTTGGCCACAGTCGCCACAGAAGTGGAAGTCTGGAGGGTTGGCAGATTGACAACGCAGGCAGATGATCTCCAACCTGGCGCCGCATTTTCCACAAAATTTATTTTTTCCCGGATTCTCAAACTGGCATTTCGGACACTTCATCTTAGATACTCTTTAGGAAAACGATGCCGTTAATGCTTCAGAGAAAGAGGAACTGCCGTTGTGGTAAAAGTAATATAGTATGTTGATCTAAGAATTAACAAAATGACTTATGATATCTGAGTGTTGATTATCTAAAGCTTAACCATAAGATTGTCAAGGGATTTTTTTGAAATCTATAAAGTTTGTTATGGCGGTGAAAGTCGGTTTGAGGGATAGAAATGAAAACCGCTTTACGATGAAGTGCCGTGTCGTGAGCACAAAATACGGGGAGATTGTTGCTGAGGGTCAAGGTGTGATCGTGACTTTTGTGTAATTGCTATAAGGATACAAAGATTTTATCTGTAATTCGCATTATGGTGGCAAGGTAAAATAATAATGGGAAAACGACCTCAGGACATGCATTTAACCGAGCATATTGTTAAGTAATTTTTTCATGATTTCAAGATCAAAGGGGACGGCTACAGCTCCAGTGAACCCATAATTCCTGAATTCTGATGCCATTGATTCATCTGAATAACCGCAAGAAATGATCGCTTTTACATCTGGATCTATTGCGAGTAACTTTTTGATGGCCTCCCGGCCTCCCATGCCTTCTGGTACATTTAAATCCAATACCACTGCCGAAAAAGGCTGCCCCTTTTCCTGCATTGCTTGATAGAGAGCAATCGCTTCACTCCCATCCTTTGCATATTCTACTTCATATCCAAGATACTTGAGAACAATACCTGTCGCATGGAGGACATCCTCCTCATCATCCATAACAAGAATCCTTCGGCCTCTTGCAGCGCTTTTACCAGATTTTGTTTTGCTTAAGAATGTTCCTTCAGGAACTGCAGGCAGATACACAAGAAAAGTAGACCCAAGGCCCTGTTTCGATTTAACGGTGATATATCCATCATGGTTCTTCACGATAGAGTAGCAAATCGCGAGTCCCAGACCCATNNAATGCCGATACCATGATCCTTTACATACAATTTTACGTACGATCCTTCTTTCAGAGGCAAGCCATCACGTGCGGTCACACTCACATTTTCGGCGTGGATGGTTATCGTTCCACCTTCAGGCATCGCTTCACGAGCATTGACAACAAGGTTATGGAGTACCTGCCTGATCTGTAATTCGTCCATCTCAACAGGCAAGAGGTCGTCGGGTAGGAAAAATTC
>JAFNGM010000205.1 GCA_017885225.1 Syntrophaceae bacterium
CCGAGGTGGAGTCGTAACACGTCAAAACAGGATGCATAACTCCTTTTGTATTCTATAGTTATCGACAAGCATGATGATTGTCAAGGATTATCTCAAAACTTATTTACTTTTTTAAAAATTGTGGATGATGGGTAAGCATGGATACTTTTTGAAAGTGCGTACATCTTTCAATATTATCGGGTTCTCTTTTTCAGGAAGAAGCGGGCAGCGTCTTCATCCTGTTTTTATGCAACCCTTCGCCTCTTACGCTCCAGCGCAAGGTCTTCGCGCGCAAGTTTACCCTGCTTCTTGAGTTTGTGCCATGTTCCCCTCACTGATGCCATATTGACACCCAGGGTCTCTGCGATAATGCCGAGGGCAATCCCTTTCCTTCTTAAGAACACTACATCTCTCTGGAAATTTTCGTCCAGCTTGTTGGCTCGCACATGAACGGAATAGGGCAATGTCTTCCAGGCTCTTTCATATCTGTTTCTGAAACCCGGTTCTGCCTTGAGGCGCTTCCAGAATTCCCTGACACCAGGCATGTCGGGATCACGCCCTACTTCCGAAGGAGTTCTCCCCGATTGAATGCGCCTGAGGAATTCTTCGTAATCCTCACCGGACCATTCCTTCTCCCTTCCATGAAACTTCAGCACTCTGCACCGGCTGTCATTTCTGTATGCCTCCACGAGAGGTCGTCTTTTGCGGGAAGACTTTATCAATTTATCAATATGGTCCTTTGACGGTGTGGGTGGGATTTTCCCTGCCGCTCTGCGCTTCTTTAGGTATGAGGAGAATTTTTTCCTGCAGGCGTTCCCCATCAGTCCATAGGTCCATGGTAATCCGAATTGTTCCTTGTATTCATCCATGGATATTTTATGCCCCTGGGAGATATGATTCCCAAGCTGGACATAGTGGCGGCCACACAGGAGGCAGGTCAGCTTGTGTTCTTTAAAATAAGCGTCTAATTCCTCAACGCTGGTAAATTTCCCACGCCGGGGGAATCCCGGCAGGGGCTTGATGTGCAGCTTAAGCCTGTACCCTTGGCTGGTTATGGGCTGATGATGATGAGATTCTCTTTTCTTATGGTCTGCCTTTGCCACGTTTCCACTCCACGGGGAGTTATCGTGAGTGTACAGTGAATGAGGGCCACTTCCATACAATCATGGCTGGCTGTATATATGACAAGACGCAAAAACACTCTGATGCGGCAGAATCCACATCTGGATCGTTTCCGGTTTTGTAGAAATGCCCTGAGATTACTTGGCTGACAGACAGTCGCTCATGAATTTCTTGCGTGCTTCACCTGTCAACTTCTTTTCGGTGGCCTCTTTGTTACAGGCCTTCATCTTGTCTTGCTGGGTTGTCGCGGCAGCGGGCTTTGCCTTAAGGCATTCCTTCATGAATTTCTGCCTCTCCTCGCCTTTGAGATTCTTTTCGTTTGCTTCCTTGTTGCAGACTTTCATCTTCTCCTGCTGGGGTGTCGTGGCGGGCTTGGTCTTGAGACACTCGCTCATAAATGCCTTCCGCTCCTCACCGGCAAGTTTCTTCTCGGTGGCTTCTTTGTTGCAAGCCTTCATCTTATCCTGCTGGGGTGTCGCCACAGCGAACGGTGCGAATGCCAGACCGATGGCGAAAAGCGCTACAACAACCGCGATCATGATTTTCTTCATACACAAATCTCCTTTCACCTTGATAATTGATTGATAGTTATCAGCGGTATCAAGGTAAGGAAATTTGTCTTTTGTGTCAATGAAATATTGCCAGTCTGTTGCCACTTGATATATTCTGCACACATGGATAAGGTGGTATACAATGAGATTTTATGGCAAGTGATTAAATTTGAATAAAGGCATAACATGGATAACAGGAAATTATTTTCAAGGTTCTATTTCGTAGTATTGATTTGTCTGCTTATCGTGCCATGCTCTGCGAAGAGTGTGCATGGCGAGGAGTGGGAAATATACTTTGAAGCGGACAACGGAATGTTATTTTATTACGATGTCGCCAGCATTAAGTTTCTTACACCGAATATTGTTCACGTCTGGATTAAAAATTTTCCGCCGAATGAGGAAGCAAGATTAAACTATATCCAGACGCTGAGAAAAAAAGAGCCGACTTTCCCGGACAATATCAAGTACACAGCTGCATTAGTTGAAATTAACTGTAAGAGCAAAACATTTACATCCCTTCAGGTAACAGCGTACAGCATACAAGATGAAGTAGTAATATCAGAAACCATGCAAGATCCGCCTATCGAGATTGTGCCCGCGGAGTCGATGATGAACGCATTACAGAGGGCTGTCTGTGCAAAGAGGGAGGTGAAAAAGAAAAAGAAGGGGAAATGATTTGTGACAGGGAATTCTCAGTCCCCATGGTTCGCAACAAGTACAATCAGGATGCCCATGAATGTCAAAGCCATCAGAGCCACAAACCCCATTATGCCGTTACCATAAATACGATTAAGTGAAATGGTGGCGACTAACAAAATAACTCCGATTGCTGTGTTCTCTAAATATTTCATTTCTCAGCCTTCAACATGGACGCCTGAACTTTCATTATCTCTTCCAGAAGCTCATCCTTGCTGATGATACCTTTCCTCTCAAGCAAATTAACGAGGGCTTCTGATTGAATGATACCGGAAATGACGACTTCTCGCAGGTCAACGGTCTGCTTGGGATCAAGTTGTTTTGCCATGATTTATCCCCAAAATATTCCAGTCGAATCTCTGTCTACTGCTTTCACCAGATCATCAAAATTTAAACTCGGTTCAGCCTCAGTATAAGGATGCCACTTTGAATTCCTATCAGCACAGTAAAGGGACCACTTTTTTGATTCCTGGTCATATCGGAAACGGGCGACCGGCTTCTCTTTCCAGACAGAAGGATCTAAATGGTATGGCCTTGACTCATATATAGTAACGTTGTCTCCGCTGACTTTGAAATAAATCTTGATCTCATGGCGGGCATGTTTCGGGACTTTATTGTGGCAGTAAGTCAGCAGTGTTATTTCTACGAGTCTCTTAGTGAATTCGGGAAGGGGCATGAGCGATTCCTCTTTTAATCAGTCTACAATCAATACACAGTTATAACCGCCATACTGATTCATATGTCGTATATTACAAGTCGGATCATCCATCCATCGACCATCAACAATAAGTCGGTATTCATAGGTTCCAGGAAACAGATCCACAACAGCCGACCAGGTGCCTTCTTTGTCTTGTTTCAGCGGGTTTGCTCCAGGATTCCACCCATTGAAACTTCCCGCAACAAAAACCGTTTCAGCATATGAAGCATGGTATTTGAATGTGATCCTTTTTTTAAAGATTTTCCCGACCATATCTCCACCCCTATTTTTGTATTAGTTCATCCTTTAAATTGTTAGAGCACTTGAAGGTAACGACCTTTCGTGCGCTGATGACCATGTCTTTTCCAGTCTTGGGGTTTCTTCCCATACGTTGTTTTTTGCTTCTGACGGACCATTTGCCAAAACCGGATGTGAGGACACTGTTGCCCTTACAAAGTTCGTCTATTATGATCTCGAAAAAACTGTCAACGATCTTCTTGCACCCGTCTTTTGTAAGATCATCATTTTCATTATACATAATATCAACGAGTGATTGACGGGTAATTTTCATGGTCTGATCCTTTCTGATTTCTATTAATCAACTATCTCTTTTCATATCTCTCAGAATGTGTCTTATGCTTATACCAGTTGTCCAGATATAGCTTCGCCAGATCCTTATTCCTGATGACCAGCAGGTTCTCCGCATTCCTCTCCTCTGCTGCTTTAGTAAAGTTGAAGGACCCGGTGATTACGGTCTCCCGGTCAATGATCATAATCTTGTTGTGAGCGATGGCGTGCTTGTCATCTATATAGGTGGGAATGTCTGAATTGGCCAAGAAGGTGGCTGAGGTGTATTTATCCGTCCGCTGACTTTGGTCTAAAATAACTTCTACCTTCACGTTACGCTTATGAGCGTTTAAAAGGGCTTTAATGATATGGGCTGAAGTAAATGAATATGCTTGAACGAAGACTTCTGATTTGGCGTTGTTGATTTCTTTGATGATTGCTTGTGTGCAACCACCATTGGGGCTGAAGTAGACTTGGGCTGGGGTGTTGTTGAGGGTTAGGTCTGTGGCGTGGGATAGTTGAGGTAATGGAAAGAGAACAAAGCTGAGAGAAATGATGCTCCATAGGATTTGTCTTTTCATGGGGGACTCCGGCGTTTAATTATGTTTAAAATATACGGGATTCGATTGGAAATATCAAGTCGGATAGGAATATAAGCTAATGATTGCGTGAAGAGATTTTATTGACTTCTTTATTAAATCTTTAATGTGGGTGAAAGTGTTTGTGTCGCAGATTTCTTTTGGCAATACGCGAGTGTGATCAAAGAAAAAATGAAATGTGCCGGGAATTGGTGCCACCTACAATGCCTTAGAACGGACGAGAAAAAAGCATTGAAGATTAACATTCATAACGACGAACCTTCATTCCTCCGTGTTCCCTTTCACACATTTTTTTTGTTATATCTCAAAGGGGAAAATAGCCGACATAGACGCCGACTTTTTTTCTCTATAATTTTTCTCCACCCAAGACTTCTCATTTCATTAAAGGATAATTCACTAATACGATGTCCTTCATACGTAAACACTTCATCTGGTGTAACCTCTCTATCATGAAACAGATTTAGGTACTCGCGCCTGACAAATATTGCATTACAATGTACATTTGCTAACAGGCTATACTGTTTACTAATTGCAAGCTCTGTCATGGATGAGATGCTTGTTCCAGTATAACCAGTAATACCCCACATGGACGAAATGGTTGTTCCAGTATTATCCCGAACAATTGGAGAACCTGGTTTGTTAATACGTTTTACTCCAGGTTTATCACGTATATTAATCTCAATTATGACAACCTTGGGCTGATACTCATCTAAAGATTGCCATACATGATAATCATCTCCATCAACATCAATTGACAGCAGATCGAAATGTTTTGGAATAGGAGTTAGACTTAAAATGTTATCGAGTTTATTTTCCCCATCAGGCCTTACAAAAGTATGGACACAAATAGTGTCATACGCTTTCATGTTTTCGCGCAAAAGATTATATTTCGATGGATCTGCTTCAATCATAACACCATGGTAACTTTGCTGTGATATAAAGTAGTATGTATTACTTTCAGACTTGCCATCCCATGCTCCAAATTCTACGCACCAACCCGTCTTATCAGGTATTTTTGACAGAACAAACGCCAATAGTCCATCTTCACCTTGTTGAGAAAAGAATGCTTTACGGTGTCTTAGTAACTTTTCAACTGTGTCTTTCATGGGGTGTCATGCTCTCCATTTGTCTCATAGGAAACCTAAACCGTTCATTTACAAACAAATCGCTTCGTTAGATCAGGAAGACTGCGCTTCTTAGGAACTCGATATTTCACCCTTGCCTTGATCATGATGCATTCTACTTGAGAATATATCATGTAGTCATCAGGATCAAATTACATAGTTAATGGTAAGAAACACGATTGTATCGTTACGGAAAGGTCGCTTGAATTAAGCGGAAACCTCAAGAAAATGGGGTTAAACTGATCCTTGACAGGTAGAACACAAAGGCTCTCCATCTTGCGGACAAGAGCCTTCGGCTGTTAATACAGATGCATATTCAAAGCAATCATTCTGATCTTATTTCTATTTCTAATGCCCCGAGCTGTGAGAATGATGGCTATGATGGCTTTCATGGCTTCCATGGCTTGTGTGCCAACTTACGGTGTCTATGGCGCTGCCAATGTACTTTCCATGCTGCAGATAAAGCGCTGATTTTTCGCTAATATCCGGTACCGATGCCGTTACATTGGCTACCGATATGCCGAAAAGAGCTACAACACCTGCAATAACGCCCATTACCTTACTGAATAGACTTTTCATAAAATCCCCTCCCTCGGCTCAGGATAGTCAATTCAACAATCACATTTGACCTATCACCATAGCTATAAGAGTACGCTACTCTTGAAAATTTCAATAAGCAAGCAATATTATTTTTTATTTTTATTAAATGGCAATCAAGTTAACTCTGCAAGGCTGAAACAAACTGGTCGCCAGGCTCGCCTCCTCTCGCACCCCCGATTTTATTGCGGGATAATATAGGGACTTTGATGCAACCCAGAGGTTGTGAAAATCCCACAGCACCTCGATTTAACTGAACATCCCTCACATATTGGGAGATAATCATTTTTCCACCCTGAAATTGACTGCCTTGCAAAGCTCCATAACTTCGGTTCAACCAAGCATAGAGGGAGGTTATAGATAGATACATTCATGTCCGCACGGCTCAACACCCTAATTGCCCGTGAAAGCTCGGCGCGGTATTCATGCGGGTCAATCCAAACAGTCTCGTAATTATCGCAAGCAAGTCCGGTTATCTCCATCCCCATGAAAGTGCAGTGGATAATGAAAGGAAAGTTCCGTTGAATGAAGGTTGCAATGGATTCAAGGCGATGAGCATTAATACGGCTCACAACTACGCGGATTTCAATCTTCTCCCGAAAGCGGGCGAGGTTCTGCAGGCCCATTGCTGTCTTATAAAAACTGCCTTTAACACCTACAATCCGGTCATGAACCTCGTCCACATCACTGTGCATAGAAACACAGGTAAGAAAATCTTTGGGTCTTAAGGATACGAAACGCTTTGTGAACTCGAAATTGGCGAATGACTTGCCGTTTGTGAGCATCATAACGGTTGATTTAGGGTGTTTTTTGTTAATCACCCTCAGGATGTCGAAGAAATCTTCCTTCAGTAGGGTAGGTTCACCGCCAGTCAGGCAGATAGTCTGATTACTTTCGATTTTGACAAGATTAAGAATCCGCTTACTTGTCTCCGTTAAAGTTCTATCGTGTGTTTTCGGCGGTTGTGGGCACATAAGGCAACGGCAATCACACATCTCCGTCAGAAGGAGCGGATTCATTTGGGCCTTATTCTCCCAAACAACCGTTATGATACCGTCCTTGCCGATAAGCACGCAATCTCAGTCTTCCAGTCTATCTAAAACTTCGCCAGAAACTTTAGCTTGTGGTAATGAGCTCTTTTTTTTACCAGAGTCTTTCATTATGAGCCCCGCAAAGCCCTTTGACAGTAGCGAGGTATCTTCTGTGACAAGGACGCTATTACCCCTCGATAGTGACAGCGGGTTGCGTGTCACCAAGCCAAGAATCGGGGTCTCTATGTTCTCTGCTATCCCTTTAAATTGTTTCATCCTTTTTCACCGCGCACTTCCCTTAAACTCCGACAAGAAATCCATGACCAGAATACATCCATTTCATCAGGGTCGTTGCGCTTGAGTTTTTTGAACAGCATATCGAAGATTAACTTGTTCTTCTTACAGAAATCGTTGTCCGGGCGTTTGCCAATAAGGTCGCTTGTCTCAAGATAATTGCGTACAGGGTCGGAACCGCAGTAGGTTCGGTAAACACAAGAGTTGCAATAAGGCATGACCTCGACACATGACTTACTGACAATCTCGCGGAGGATATTCCCCCCAAAAATGCTTTCATAGGACTCAGTGAAAACGTTTCCCAAGCAGAAATGGCGGTCGCCCATTCTGGCGAGCATTCGTGCTTCATCGGCGGGGAAAACATCTCCATTGTGGTCATAAATCGCGCCTGAAATGCCAGCACCTGATGGAGACTGTAAATCGACAAAACCTGTGGAAAAAGGTGTCAGGATACGGGTAAGCAGGAGGCTTGTGTAGAACTCTACGAACCTTGTGCCGTTAAGATTGAGTTGGATGATGAAATTAAGGGCTTTTTCAAAATTCTCGACAAAATGCTCTACCGGATACCCCANNGTGGTTGTCATGAGGGCATTCACCTCACTACGAAGGAGGATGTCGAAGGCATTGTAGAGGTTCTTGATAACAGTATCGTAGGTGCCGCCACCGCTTCTCAGTATCCGGTTCTTGTCGTGAAGGTCGCGGGGACCGTCAAGAGAGGTAGATATGTGTATGCCATGTTCTTTGAAGAACATTAGCTGTTGCGTGTCAACCTTGACGAGGTTGGTGCAGGCGACGAAATCAAGATGCTTCTGGTATTTCTGGTTAACCTTCTTCGCATAAAGGACAGTCTCTTTCAGCGTCTCCCAGTTAAGGGTCGGCTCACCGCCCTGGAACTCAATCTTTATCGAGGGGGAAGGAGACTTGAATATATAGTCAACAACACGGCGAGCCACCTCAGGTGACATATCGAAGCCCTTCGCGTCGTCTCCTTCGGCGCTCACCTGGCAGTATGAACAAGAGTTGCAGCACTTCAGGGTGATAACCATCATGTGAAGGGCAGTGAAATCGGAAATAAATCTTTTCCGAGTCCGGTACTTCGCTGAAACCATCTCCAGAGTTTCCGGTAAGTGTTCCGTATTGATGAAATGCCTGCTCTTCAAGTCATAGTAGGACAGGGAATCGGGGGTCATGTCGCCCTGTATGAACTTATGGAAATCGTCCTTACTGAGGAAGATATATTCACCACTTTCGTTGACAAGCAAGTAGTCATCGCTGTCGAAGCGAGAGAACTGAAATGGTAGTAAATGCTGCCGTTTGTCGCTCACAGAGATTTCATTTCCTTGTTGAGGTCAAGAGGTGAAAAGGCATGTGTGACAATCAGATCGCGAATCTTACCATTGGTCTTTTCAAGTTGCAGTCTGACTTGGTGATCTATGAGAGAGTTGGCAAAATCTTTTAGGTCTTCACTTACATCCCTGGCCTTGTCCTTCGCTTCGAAGATAACAGTCACCGAGTTGTCAGCGTTGGGGGTTATTAGGACATGGTAGCTGCCTGTAAATTGATAAGTAGCCGCGTGTATCGCTTCTATGTCATAGAGCGAAGTATCAATTGTTAGATTTGCTTGAGCAGGACCAATAACACAGATAAAGTCGGTGATGTTTTTCATATAGCAATCCTAATCTATTATGAATATTTGCTTATGGTTTCCAATAAAGTTCAATAAACACAAAACCCCGCTCTCTTTTTTAAGAAACGGGGTTTCAGTAATCAGTCCATGGCATCCTCATGTAAGGTTGACTGGTTCAGGATATTTTATCTCTGACATTTCATATACGTTATTTAACTATCACGATTTACATTAGAAATCTACCATGAATCGACAAAACAGATGGGCATGACTTTTGGAAAGGTTATAAATATTTCAAACTTCAAATTTTAAAACATATTTTTTAAACCCCGGTCTTTCCGTATCATCAATAATATCTATTAATGAGCCATGATCAATAGCAGAAGCAGAAGTCGCAACTGTTATAACCAAATTCTGGTATTGAGGTGGTACATAAACTTCATTATGTGTGTGCTGTTCGGGAGGTAAATATGGACACGTATGCTTTTGCGGTTCAAAAGGGCAATACAATATTAAAGAACCTGTTATTGCCGCTATCGTTGCCCCTTTGCATAACTTACATATCGGATTCATTTTTAGACTCCACAAAAATTCAAAATTTTTATTGTCGTAAATAAATCTATCTCACCTTTTCTTAGATGCTTTCATCGAAATAATCAGCATCTATTTTCTTCACCGGATACATCGATACAACCGATACCCCAACATCATTCTCAATCATTAAATTGGTGNNAGCGCTCCGGCAAACTGCATAACATCTGGCCTTCCAACGGGATTGTTATCCCATCGTTTTGCTTGAATGTATATGACATCGAGTCCAAGTTTATCTTCTTTGATTATTCCATCAATGCCGCCATCTCCACTTTTCCCAATGGCTTTTCCTGCATCGACGCGTGAGCCGCCATAACCCATTTTCACGAGTAACTCGACAACGGCACGTTCAAAAAAAGATGGCGAAGATTTTTTAAGCCTTGCGAGTAGCTCATCGGCAAGTTCATTTCGTAGATTTTCATAGGCGGCTTCCAATGCCTCGGACGGAGTAGCTGTTGAAATGTCAGGTGTTCCTCCTGAGGCACTTATTTTCTCACCACTTCGTGTTCCTTTGAGTTGTTGGAACTCAAGGAACTCAGGATACTGCTTGAGAAGTTTTACATTGATAGTTTTTGGTTGCTTCCTGAGGAGTTCTTGACCGCGCGATGTAATTTGAAAGTAGCCTCTCCGCGTAGCTTCAAGCAGACCGGCTTTCTTCATGTACGTAGATGCCCACCCAACTCTATTGACAAAGGTCGATTGAATACCGCTGGGAAGTAGCTCACTTAGATCTTCATCTGTCAGGCCAATTTCTTTTGAGAGGACTTCAACTGCCTCCCCTGTTGAGATCTCGTCTTTTTTTTCTGCGGCGAATCGGAGAAGTGGCAACATCACGCTCTGATAATCTGGAATAGCCATGCATCAAGCTCCTTTCAGCATCTAACATTGTTTATACGAAATAAAACTACACCTTCCTATGGGTTATGTCAAATACGGACTTCGGAAAGGGGAAAGCCCTTAACCATCTCCATAAAGCAAGCTCGCGGTACCTGCTTCCCAAATATTTCTGAAATTTTCCGAGGATTGATTTTGTGTAAGAAAAGTTCGTTTTGGACGAGGGGGGGGTAGCTGGAAGCATCCTTTTTCCCATGGTGTCGATTACACACGAGGTACCCATAAAGGGGACCCATGCCCCCCCTGTTGCGTTTTCCGGGTCCATACCGGGGGGTCTGGGAAAGCATTCTTTTTCCCCTGGTGGGTGGGGAGGAAGGTCAGAACGCCTGTTAGTTCTTCCGATGCACACACCGCAGCGGCGCCAACAATCAAACGGACACGGGTTAGGGTGAGGACAGGATGTCAAGCAGATCGTTGCTCCTGGGTGGATAAAGTAGGGTGTACAGGCAAAAGGTTTCATGGACAGGGAGGAACGTATCACCGAATCAAGGATAGGAGGGGGGGAAGGACGGGCCGGTAGCGGATTGTTCAACCCGGGTCCCGCCCTTTCAAGAAAGCATTTTTAAAGCCGGATAAGTAAGCATGCTTAGAAGGTGATTTGTTTAGCGCTTCTTTCTGGAATCCTGCTTGCTGTATTTCTCCAATAGGTCTTGAATCGCCTCCTCAAAGAGTGAACCCAGGGACTTATTCGTGTCCACAGCAAGGTGTTTTAGCCGCTTGAGTGCCTCTTCATCAATACGAGTTGCAAACATCTTCTTTTTGACCATGAGTAACTTTTACCAGAATAAATGTCTATTTTCAAGAAAATTGCATTGACAAATAGAATAATAGAATGTTATATATCAATCATTCTCTGAACCATAGGACTCTATATACAACGCTAATAAACCCCTGAAGATATCCATTATGGTGATGTGGTGGACGGGTCCTATGGCTCGGGAGAAATCTTCAGGGGTTTTCATTTTATGAAAGGAGAATAATTATGGCATGCATTACTAAAAGACGAGGCCGTTACGTCGTCGACTGCTATGACCAGAACGGGAAGCGTTATAGAAAAACCCTTCTCATTGGGACCAATAAAGACGAAGCGAAAAAGTTGCTCCGTGAGATTGAAGATAAGATCGAACGGCGGACATTTGTCACGGACAAGAAGACAAAAACCTTTCAGGAAGTGGCAAAGCAGTGGTTGGAATACAAAAAAACCCGTTGCCGGGAAACCACTTGGGAAATGTACGGTAGTCATTTAAGGAATCATTTTGACGAACTGGATTACCGGAAAATCAATCTGATCACCATAGCAACTATCGAGAAATTCATCACATCACGACAATCGGGAGATATGTCATTGGGGAGCCTTAGAAAAATTCTGGTCACGTTAAATCAGATCATGTCCTACGCAGTAAGACACCGGCTTATTGATTTCAACCCTGTAAGAGATGTTGAACGACCAAAGGCAATAGGGAAACCTGATGAATCCGTTGAAATGAAGGTTTTAACTCCGGAACAAATCCGGGATCTGCTGGACGCTGAAGCAGACCTAAAATACAAAACCATTTTCCTCGTTGCGATTATGACAGGAATGAGACAAGGGGAAATCCTTGGGTTAAAGTGGTCAGACATAGCTCTTGAAAAGAAACAGATTCACGTACAGCGGACGTTCAATCATGGTCGCTTCTTTGCTCCAAAGACCAAAGGATCAATACGAAAGGTTGATCTTTCTCCGGCTCTGGTCAGAGAACTCGCTAAATGGAAGCTGGCAAGCGAACGAAATGATCTCAATCTTGTGTTCCCGAGTAAGGTCGGCACTCCGATGGAATGTCAGAAATTAATGATTCGACACTTTATACCGGCCTTAAAACGTGCTGGAGCACCGCGAATAAGGTTTCATGATCTGCGTCATACCTATGCAAGCCTGATGATTGCACAAGGGGAAAATATAAAATACATTCAAAATCAGTTAGGTCATTCGTCACCGACAGTGACTTTGAACGTCTATGCACACTTGATGAAAGATTCAAATCAAGAGGCCGTCTGCAAGCTGGAAAACATCATTTTTAAAGGAACTGGTCACAATTTGGTCACAAAGGCTGTAAAAGAGAATCAGGTAGGATTATAAGTACTTGATATCATGGTGCCCCCGGCGCGACTCGAACGCGCGGCACACGGATTAGGAATCCGTTGCTCTATCCGCCTGAGCTACGGGGGCACAGCTTTCACTGAGGGTGATGGCTTTACCATGATTCTGATAAAAGTGTCAATCTTTGTGTTCATTATGGAAAGACAAAAAGATTGCCACGGCATTCATTCGTCGCAATAGCAGTTTTTTTACAGGTGTGTCTCGATTATGCATTCGGCATTGAATTTTGTGAGCTGGAGATACTCGGCAGAAACGTTTTCGAGAGCTTCTTCGGGAAGAAGACCGACAAGTTCAGACTCCACGATGTGGATGCCGTTACTGGTTGCCTTTTCCTTTACCGTATCAAAAACCTTTTTCAGCGATGTTACCTTGTAATTGGTAAGGTTCATCGATACCTGGACGATATCCCGGCTTTTTAAGGCAACACCCATGGCTCTCACATATGGAAGTCCGCCGCCCGACTCCCTTATGGAAGAGGCTATTTCTTTTGCCGCGTGAACATCGTGTGTGGCAAGATTGATATTGAACGCGATCAAAGGTTCTCTCGCACCTACCGCTGCTGCGCCTCCCCGTGGGTTGAAACGTGCCGGCCCCGCATCAGGAATCCACCGGGAGTCTTCAAAATGCGTTCGTAATGCTTCATATTCCCCTTTCCTTACATTGGGCAACTCTCTTCTTTGCGGATCAAGGGCCGCCTCGCCATAAAAATACACGGGGATTTTATTTCTCACTCCAAACGCGCGGCCGAACCGATGAGCCACATCGACGGCATTTTTCATGGAGGCGCCTTTCAAGGGAACAAAAGGCACCACATCAACGGCGCCGATTCTGGGGTGGACACCCCCATGTTGGCGCATATCGATCAGATCGAGTGCCCGGTCACTGACGGCTGCCGCTCCCCTTTCCACATCTTCCGGCCGCCCTATGAAGGTGAGAACCGTTCGGTTGTGATCGGGATCAATACATACATCGAGAAGTTTTGCACCTTCCACTGTGGTAAGCGCTGCCACGATACGGTCTATCTTTTTTTTGTCCCTGCCTTCACTGATATTGGGAACACATTCGATGATTTTCATGAGGTATCAGACCTGGTGGATCTTCATTTCCGGCAGTTCGACACACGACAGCTTGCCGCCATATACCGCTCCTGTATCAAGTCCTATTTTGTTCTTATTGATCAGGGGTGCGGTAAAAGAAAGAGGTGTGTGTCCGAAAATAACGATTTTTCCGAAATTGTAGTGGGAGTTGATGAAATCGTGACGTATCCAGAGCAGATCGTCTGTGTCTTGTTTTTCCACGGGAATGCCAGGGCGTAAACCGGCATGGACGAATATGTAGTCCTCTGTCATATACCATGACTGGAGTGTGGTGAAGAACTCCATGTGAGTATCCGGTATGGCATGATGTTTTTTCCCTGCACCGGCGAGACCATAGGATATTAAGGTGTTGAGACCGCCGTTATGCATGAAGAGCTCTTCGTCCTTGCCTTCCCGGTAGTAGTTGAGAAACATCTGTTCATGGTTTCCCTTGAGGAACACGACATTCTTTATTTTTTTTCTGATATCGAGAAGTGCATCGACAACTCCTCTGGAATCTGGGCCTCTGTCGATATAGTCTCCGATGAAGACGAGCGTGTCATTCTCGAAATTTATATCGAGCCTCTCCAGCATTTTATCGAGATGGGATCTGCAGCCGTGAATGTCCCCTATGGCAAATACCTTTTTCATTCCTTTATATCCTGCTCAAAGAGGGCGCTGACAAATTCATCACTCCTGAAATTTTTCAAATCATCCAGCCCCTCGCCAATACCGATATAGCGAATGGGAATGTTGAGTTCTCTGGCAATTCCGATGATTACACCGCCCTTTGCGGTTCCGTCCAGTTTGGT
Source organism: Syntrophaceae bacterium (assembly GCA_017885225.1). Taxonomy (GTDB): domain Bacteria; phylum Desulfobacterota; class Syntrophia; order Syntrophales; family UBA2185; genus UBA2185. Next base: position 14,395 of record JAFNGM010000205.1, read on the forward strand.
TAATATAAGTCCGGAGATGCCGATTTCATCGCGAAACATCTTTGCCTGGGCAACAGCGTTTTGACCGGTTGTCGCATCAAGCACAAGGAGAGTCTCATGGGGAGCGCCGGGCAGTTCTCTTCCCATAATGCGCTTCATCTTTTTGAGTTCCTCCATCAGATTCACTTTCGTATGGAGTCTGCCGGCCGTGTCGATGATGATTACGTTGGCCTCTCTCGCCTTCGCTGCGATAATGGCATCGAACACAATGGCCGAGGGATCTGCGCCGATCTTCTGCTTGATGAGCGGTACGTCAACCCTCTGGCTCCAGATTTCCAGTTGTTCGATTGCGGCGGCCCGGAATGTGTCGGCAGCGACGAGCATCACGGACAGCCCATTCTGCTTCAGGGTATATGCCAGCTTGCCGATGGTTGTGGTCTTGCCTGTGCCATTGACGCCTATTACCATGATAGTGAAAAGTCCGTTCCGCGGAATCTGTAAAGGAGCTTCACTTTTCCTCAAGGTCTCCTCTATAGTATCTTTCAGGACTTTTTTAAGCAGTTCCGCATCCCCCAGCTCCTTTCTTTTCACTTGGTCTTTCATTTTTTCAATAAGTTCGTACGT
>JAFNGM010000206.1:0-2084 GCA_017885225.1 Syntrophaceae bacterium
CATTGTCAAGAAAAAATGGACTTGAAATTAACGGCATTAGTGCTATGTTAACGCGGAAATTCAGAGAGGATGCATTGCAGGATGAAAGTTGTGAGAGGCTTGGAGGATATACCCCAGGAATTCAGGGATGCCTATGTAACGATAGGAAACTTCGACGGCGTCCACCTGGGCCACATCCCTATTCTGAAAAGAATTATCGAGGAAGCCCATGGAGAAAACCGGAAGGCTCTGGTGATTACTTTCGACCCCCACCCGAAAAAGGTGCTCCACCCGGATATCAAGCCTTTTTATTTGATCACCACTCTCGAGGAGAAAATCCAGCTGCTTGAAGAGGTGGGGATTGATGGCGTGATCCTCCTTCCCTTTAGCCTCGAATTCTCTAAAATTAGCGCTGAGGCATTTGTCAATCAGATCCTCTGGTATACACTTCATATCAGGAAAATTTTTGTCGGTCATGACTATTCCTTTGGGAAGAATAAAGTGGGGAATGTAACGTTTCTTGCCAATAAAGGGAAAAAATTCGGTTTCGGAGTTGAGGTATTCAGCGCGGTCAAATTCGGTGATGAGACTATCAGCAGTACCCGGCTGCGATACGCCATTCTGAACGGTAATGTCAAGATGGCCATGCGTCTTCTCGGAAGGCCTTACATCATAAGTGGTACCGTGATTCCGGGTAAGAGCAGGGGTACCGCGCTCGGAATTCCCACGGCGAATATAAATCCGGAGAAAGAACTTATTCCTGCCGAAGGTGTGTATGCCGTTATTGTCCAGCTGGAGGATAACCGTTACAAAGGCGTTTTGAACATAGGTTTTAACCCTACCTTCTCTGATAATGAGCGTTCCATAGAGGTATATATCCTTGATTTCAGTGAAAACATCTATGGAAAAAGCGTGAAGGTATTTTTTATCGACAGGATCAGAGATGAAGTCAAATTTGATACGCCGGAGCAGCTGGTAGGGCAGATCAAGAACGATGTTGAACAGGCATTGGTGATGCTGAAGCCGTATTGTTGATCATAGATTTCTCAATCACTCCGCTCCTTCGAAATGACACATTAAATTTTGTAGAGTATCAATAAGATTTTCCCCCTTCAATCATGAAGATTCAACAACTCCACCGGTGGGATGTCACATACAGAGAAGCAGTCACTCTACAACAGAACCTCAGGCAAAAACTGGTTCTTCACGATGAGGCTCTTCCCGCGCAGATCGGGTGCGTTGCCGGCGCCGATATATCCTATTCCACACGGAGCGACATTTTTTTTGCAGCCGTCGTTCTGCTGGCCTACCCGTCCATGGAAGTCATCGAAGAGGCCTGCGTCATCGAAAGGGCGCCTTTTCCCTACATCCCGGGGCTTCTCAGCTTTCGGGAAGGTCCGGCTGTTCTCAAAGCCTTTGAAGGGCTCCAGAATGTCCCGGATATTGTTATTTTTGATGGTCAGGGAATTGCCCACCCGCGGGGCATTGGCCTCGCCTCGCACATGGGGCTGTTGCTGGACACGCCATCAATCGGCTGTGCTAAAAAAAGGCTTGTGGGAGTTCATGGCGATGTCGGCCTTGAGGTGGGAGATTACGCGGATCTCGTGCTTGATGAGCAGGTTGTGGGAGCTGCCGTCCGTACGAAGAAAAAGGTGAGTCCCGTATTCATATCACCGGGACATAAAATCGGGACGCGAAAGGCATGTGACGTGGTTCTTTCATGCTGCAGGGGCCACAGGCTTCCTGAACCGGTGAGAAAGGCGCACCTGGCGGTAAACAGAAAGCGGCTGCAATCACTCACTTCTTACTGAAATAGACGTCGTATATGTAGCTTTCCGCTGCGCTATTGGTATTTTGTGAGTTGATATGAAACTGAAGGCCGTGGGTTATCCCCGGAGGGTCGCTGTGCTTCACATCTTTAAGAAGAGTCTTGAAATCTTCGTATATATTTCGCTTTTCCGTATACCACTTTCCCAGTTGATCCGTATTATTTCTCATCACCACATATCTCAACCTTCCACCGCCAACCTGCGCACTTCTCCCCGTCCAGCCTTTGGGGGCCTCGTTGTCCCAGATGTATCCGAGCACGGGGGTGTTTAACACCT
>JAFNGM010000206.1:2140-7022 GCA_017885225.1 Syntrophaceae bacterium
TAAGGGAAGGTGTGCCTTTTCTTCTGTCCAGCAACCAGCCCGCGGGAGCGCCGTTCTGCATCTGAGGTGAATCAAACCCTGCAACGAGAACGATATCCTTTTTCGCAGGCGCCGCCGGCGTGGCCGGGGCTTCCGGGACCGCAGCCGGAATACCGGGAGCTGAATACGGCTTAGGACTGGCCGGTGCTGCGGGAGCAGCAGGTGTGTCCGGTAACGTTTCCGGTTTTCCCTCAGTGGAAGCGGGTGTCTGCGGAGATGCGGGCGCCGTCGGTGCGACGGCTTGTATGTCAGGTTTCTTTGAATCTTCGGTCTTTGTACAGCTTCCTGCGAAAATGAGTGCAGAGAAGAGCAACAAGGAGACGACAAGAAAAAGGCTTTTTTTCATTCTCCCTCACGTTGCCGGGTCTCTCCGCCGTGTATAGAGGGCCATAATCTCCGATCTCGTCAATACGGCGTCGATCCGGTCTACATATTTTTTTATATTCTCCCGGCCGCCTTCCTCTCTGTCAATAAGGGCAATTACACGATCGACGATGAATCCCGCCTCATTCGCTATTTCTATGGCAGTTATCGTCGATCCCCCTGTGGTGATCACATCGTCTATGATCACGACTCTTTCACCGGGCACAACATTCCCTTCAATAGGGCTTTTGGTGCCGTGACCTTTTACGTCTTTTCTCACCACAAATGATTTAATCGGTTTATTTTTTTGATATGAAACAAGAGAAAGGGCGTTGGCGATGGGGTCCGCCCCGAGGGTAAGGCCGCCTGCGGCAGTTACATCCGCGTCGTGGAGCATGTCAAAGAGAATATTCCCGATAAGATACATCCCCTCGGGATCGAGGGTTGTTGTTTTGCAGTTGAAATAGTAATTGCTTGTCTTGCCGGAAGCCAGTGTAAAAGGAGGATCATCCCTGTACTGAAAGGATTTTTCCAATATCAGTTCCGCAAGTCTTTGTTTCATGTGTCCTGCGTATGCGCTATGGCTCATGGGCAAGGCTTACTACCCCATAAAATATCATTTGTCTACTAATTTCCGCAGGGCGCTACTTCCTGGATTTGAGCACCTGATCGATTACCCGCACCGCTTCCACGCCGTCTTTCGCGTACGAAGCTCCTATCGACGCGGCATAGGTTTTTGTGACCACAGCGCCTCCTAAAATAAACGGACATGAATACCCTTCGGTTCTTGCCAAATCGGTGGCTTCTTTCATGTTTACCATGGTCGTGGTCATAAGCGCGGAGAGACCAACAATGTCCGGTTGATTATTTTTTATGGCCTTAACGATGGCTTCGGGCGGTACGTCTTTACCGAGATCGATAATTCGGTAGCCGTGATTTTTCAACATCAGGGCGATAATATTTTTACCGATGTCATGGATGTCCCCTTTCACTGTGGCCAGGATAATGACCCCTTTCCAGGTCCGAGCTTCTTTGGCATGTTTCAGCCTTGGTTCCAGATGACCAAGGGCGGCCTTCATCGCTTCGGCACTGGCAATCAACTGCGGCAGAAAATATTTTCGCTGATCAAAAAACCCCCCCACGCGGATAATGGCCGGGATCATAACATCGTCGACAAGGGCGGCAGGCGTTGTTCCCGAGGCAAGAGCACGTTCGACCACATCGATGATACCGTCCCGGTTTCCCTCCAGTATTGCCTCAGACACTTTCTGAACCGGTGACGCGAGTTCTTTACACGGGACTGTCTGTTCCAGTGCAGGCTGTTGGGAGAAATGCCGGATATACGACGCAGCATTCCTGTCTTTTTGCGTGAACACATTCCCCGCCATTTTAATGTTCATTAAATCCCTGTCGGCAGGGTTGGCGATTGCCATGGTCAATCCCGAGGCCTGCGCCATGGAAAGGAACGCGGCGTTCAGCCATTTTCGCTCCGGCATGCCGAAGGACACATTGGAAAGGCCAAGAATGGTTCTGCACTTGAAGCGGTCTCTGCACCACGCGACCGTTTTCAGCGCTTCCGTGACGGCGTGGGGATGAGAGGCGACGGTCATGACGAGTCCGTCCGCGATGATATCATCTTTGGAAAAGCCGGCGCGTTTCGCTGCCTGGTATATTTCCTTGATAATGTGCGCGCGCCTGGCCGCCGTTGCCGGGATTTCATTCTCTGTGATGGGTAAAAGGATGAACATGGCGCCGTATTTTTTGGCGATGGGAAGCAGCGTTTTCAATTTGTGCGCTTCGCCGGAAATGGAATTTATGAGGGCACGGCCGGGATAGATTCTGAGGGCTGCGTGTATCGTCTCAATATTGGGGGAATCAATGACGAGGGGCAAGGCCGTGCTCGTGGACAGGAGATGAATGACTTTCCTGATAGTATTGATTTCGTCGATGCCATGGACGCCGACATTCACATCGAGGAGATCAGCGCCCTGCCTTTCCTGTTCATTCGCCATCTGCCTCACAAGGGTCATGGTGCCTTCAAGGAGTTCCTGCTGAAGGGCCTTCTTTCCCGTGGGATTTATTCTCTCGCCGACGATACACAACGGACTGTCATGCTCAAATATCCTGAAGCCTCTGGCGGAGCTGACCGCGCTCAATGATTTGCGCACGGGCATAATTGCGGGAGTGCGGGCTACCTTCTTCTTTAATGACCTGATATATTCGGGAGTCGTCCCGCAGCAACCACCTATGAGGTTTACGCCGCCGGCCACAAACTTCTTCCCGAAGGAGGCGAACTCCTCATGCCCCATATCAAAGACCGTTTTTTTGCCTGCCAGCCTTGGCATCCCCGCATTCGGTTTTGCCACGAGGGGGACCGTGGCACAGGGCTTCATGGCGGCAATAAAATTCAACATTGCATCGGGTCCTGTGGAACAGTTGCATCCGACGGCATCCGCTCCCAGGCTCTGCAACGTGATGAGGGCGCTCACGGGGTCCGTACCGCTCAGGGTATATCCGTTCGATTCATAGGTCATCGTGACGATGGTGAAATGGCCCGTCATTTCCTTCACGGCAAGGAGTGCTGCCCGTGCCTCCTGGATGTCCATCATCGTTTCAATCGCAAAAAGGTCGACGCCGCCTTCAAGAAGTCCTTGCACCTGTTCTTTGAAAATCTCTACGGCCTCATCAAATGACAGGTTGCCGAAGGGTTCGATAAAATGTCCTGTCGGGCCTATGTTCCCGGCAACGAGGACCTCTTTCCCCACGGCGCGTTTCGCGAGAAGGGCGAGCTGCGTATTGACATTCCTCGCGTTCTCTATTCCATACTCGCGAAGCTTCATGCGGTTTGCACCGAAGGTAAAGGTAAACACGATATCTGAACCTGCTTTTTTATACGCTGCATGTATAGTGTGCAGGGCATCAGGATTCTCGATACACCACATCTCCGGACACACACCGGTGGGCATACCCCGCGCGTGGAGCTCTGTTCCCGTCGCGCCGTCGAGTATGAGGACTCTTTTCTGCAGGAGGTTTCGTATCTTTCGTTTTGTATTCATGACCTGTGATGTTCCTCACTTATCGCTTTCCGGAAGCCGTATCAAGTATTTTGGCGGTGATTTCGTTTCCCTCAAATATTTTTTCGATTGCATCGGAAAGGGCCGTGTTGATTTGCTCTTCAAGTCTTTCTTCAGAAAACAGGATGTGCTCAAGGCTGACTGAACTCTGGGCCGATACTTTGTAGAAGACCTTGCGTGTCTCTGTGTTGGCGAGCAATACGGTGATCTTTGCCTTCGCCCCGTATTTCTTAATCATCAGCTTGTCTTCGCATATGACCTCCAATTCGTCAATGCTTCCCCCGATGAGGATGGGCGCCCATTCACTGCGGATGCTCTCTTCCCTGAGGTTCCAGCGCGGTGTATCAGGGTCGACCTGATAACCGGCCTTCTGTAATATGTCTTTCAGCGCCGATGCCACGACCATAGGAGGCCTCACGTATTTGGGAAGTACGGGGATGTTCCGTTTATCAGGTTTGATGACCCTCCCGATGAGCGTTGTATCGCTGATTGTGCGGATATCCTCAAAGGTGGCAACGGTGATTTTGATTTTCTTCTCCGAACCTTTCATTTCAGGTATGGGCTGGGTGGGAACATATCTCATATCCACGCTGTACAACGCGGGGGCGCAGCCCCATATCACGGCAAACATGAACACCGCGGCAAGAAGTCCCAGTCTTATTTTCACAATACTCTGTAGTATGGTGCGTCGATTATAAGTAATCATGGCGTGTGTACGGGTCATTCATCTCCTCCTGTATCAGAATAGATTTCTCAGTCACTCCGCTCCTTCGAAATGACACTTTATTTTTGTGGAAATTGATATCTTTTCGGGTAGGGGAAGTATGAGATAATAGAAAATGGATGTCAATATATTTCATGCAGTCCATATGAAAAAGGGATCACAACTATTCATAACGGTGCAGCCATTGAGGGCACACGGCGTTCCTTCAATTGCATTCTTAGAGTACTGAAGGCGGCATATTTTTGAAAACCCGCCCGTCGGGCATGTATTCGACGAGTTCCCCCTTTTCTTTTCTCATTATGGTAAGAATTGCATTGATCTCCTTCTTGTCCGTTGCGGTGATTGCGTCGGCGATGGTTTTGTAATGGGCAAGTTCTTCGATTGTCACAAGAGTAGGGACAACCATGTTGAATTTGTATCGATTATATCCCTCAAGGATCTCCCGGGGTGTAAGCCAGACATGTCTCGTCAGTTCAATACCGTCATGGATTGCCTTCTGGTGTGGGGGAGCTTCAGCGATAAAGAACCGCACATCGTACCTGAGGGATAAGAGCTCGGGTGTGATCCAGTGAGAAAAGTAATGGAGGCGATCTGCGGCGAGAGTAAGCCCTTCGTGCTCAAGGATAGTTTTCAGAGTAAGTTCCCCTGCCTGAATTTTCTTGCGGTATGCGCGGAACCGCTG
>JAFNGM010000206.1:7119-23161 GCA_017885225.1 Syntrophaceae bacterium
CACCATCAACACTTCAAAACTTCCCCCATCCTTTTTCAAAGATGGCCGAAGCAGAATGACCGTTGCTGCGTCGTGAGGTGTCACATGCATTGTAATATCATCAGGTACAATATTGTGAGTTTTTCATTTCCCGAATACCGGTGATGGCGGTGACGGATTTCTCCGGGATGAGCATGCACGTTTCCGTGATCCGGATGCCTATTTTTTCAAGCTGGAGGAGACCGTAGAGGGTCTTTTGTGTTTCCAGAAGCAGATCGCCATAGCCCGCGGAATATCGATTCTTCAGCAATCGCCTGTTTTCCCTGAGTAAGGTCCGGTTGAAATAATCCACTATCCAGTTCAGGGAGGCATCAACCATCTCACTCGCTGTGGCATCGAACACGAGTGCCCGCATCAAGTTGCTCGCGGCAACATTTTCCTCAATAGCCTTCATGATGCCGCTGCCGGCAGTTGCCCCCATCAGGACGAGCTCGCGGCAATTGCCCAGAAACTTCGCCAGGTGCTCGCTTTCAAAAAATGCAGCATGATCCAGCACTATGCGTGGTCCCTGTATTTCCCGAATCGGCATGCGCACGCCTGCGCCTTTCAACNNACGCCTTTGACAAATCCCAGTCGTGTGTATATCCTTTTGCGGGGCAGGGGAATCGAGATGGATTCGAAAAAAAGGACAGCCTTCATGCTCTTTTCTTTGCCAGGTGCCTCATGAGACCTCCGTCCTGTATGAGTTCCTGCATGAACGGAGGAATGGGATTAATCTGAATTGGCGCCATACACGAGTCTGTTATCCGGATAGTTCCGCTGTCACCGTCAACCTCGATTTCCTGACTGTTTGAAACCTTATCCCATAACTCTTTTGACTCAAAAATAGGCAGGCCGATGTTAAACGCATTCCGATAAAATATGCGGGCAAAACTCCTGGCGATAACGCAGGAAATGCCTGCTGCTTTGATGGCGATGGGCGCATGTTCCCGTGATGAACCGCAGCCGAAATTTTCTCCGCCTACCATTATATCGCCGGCATGCATTTTCTTCACAAATTCGGGATCGGCATCTTCCATGCAGTGGGCGGCAAGGTGCGCAGGGTCGGACGTCGTGAGATAGCGGGCGGGGATGATCGCATCCGTATCGATATTATCTCCAAATTTCCATACTTTTCCTTTAAACTTCATCATTCACCTTCCATCAAACTCTCATCGTGAAAGAGCATAGTTCTGTCCCCTGATCCCCGCCTCCTTACAATTCCTCCGGTCCGGCAATCCGTCCCAATACGGCCGAGGCCGCCGCAATAACGGGACTGGCGAGATACACCTCACTTCCCGTATGCCCCATACGCCCGACGAAATTCCTGTTTGTCGTGGAAAGAGCCCTCTCACCATCCGCGAGGACGCCCATGTGGCCTCCCAGGCAGGCGCCGCACGTGGGCGGGCTCACCACCGCATGTGCGTCGATGAATATCTCTATGAGACCTTCTTTCAGCGCCATTTTGTATATTTCCTGTGTGGCGGGTACGATAATTAAACGGAGAGAGGGNNCCCACCTGGCTGATTCCCCTTACATTTGAAGGAATGTGGGGAAACGCGACCTGCGGTTCTATTGTCCCTGCATCGATGTCAATGACCGCTTCATACGCTGCATCGGGATCGGAGGCATAAAATGTATACGGCCTTTTTGCCCTCTCCTGCACATACGACTTGGTGATATCATCGGGGATGAATATGCCGTTTTTCGCCCCGGCCTCGATTACCATATTGGCGATGGTCAACCGGTCGGCCATGCCAAGCGTGCTGACCGTTTCTCCCGTGAATTCCATTGCCTTGTAACGTGCCCCGTCGACACCTATCAAACCGATAAGAGAGAGGATCAAATCTTTTCCGGAAACCCATTTTTGCATAGTGCCGTGAAAGACGATTTTTATCGTCTCCGGAACCCTGAACCAGACCTCACCGGTCATCATGGCAGCGGCCAGATCAGTACTGCCGACACCGGTGGCAAAGGCTCCGAGAGCGCCATACGTGCAGGTATGACTGTCGGCGCCGATGACCAGATCTCCGGGGAGCACAATGCCCTGTTCGGGAAGGAGGGCGTGTTCAATGCCCGCTCTGCCGACTTCATAATAGTGGGTGATTTCCTGCTCCCGCGCAAAATCTCTGATGAACTTGCACTGCTGAGCTGAATCGATGTCTTTATTGGGTGTAAAGTGGTCGGGGACAAGGACCACCTTCTCCCGGTCGAATACCTTGAGACCTCCGGCCTTTCTGAATTCCTTGATGGCGATCGGCGCTGTTATGTCGTTCCCGAGGGCGATATCCACTTTTGCGTTAATCAGCATCCCCGGGTGTAGCTCTTTGAGATCCGTGTGGTGGCACAGTATCTTCTCCGTAATGGTCATGCCCACGTCGTCCATTCTCCTCTTTATGATATATGTGTAGTTTCTTACACCATTCTCCTCCGTTATTCAATGCGAACCTTTTTCACATCTCCTTTGATGAACTCCAGGCGGTTGAGCGCGTTGATGTATGCTTTTGCCGACGCGACAATGACATCGGGATCGGCGCCCCGTCCCGCCACGGAGCGCCCGTTGTACTTGAGTTGAACCATGACCTCTCCGAGGGCGTCGGTTCCGCCGGTAATTGCGGTAACGACATACTTCAGCAGATTATAATTGGTGTCCGTAATTTTTCTGATTGCCGTGAAGGTCGCATCCACAGGGCCGACACCGAACCCGGCGTCCTGGATGATTTTGCCGTCAACCTCCAGCTGCATGGTCGCTGTCGGTACGGCAACGTTGCCGCTTATTACGTTGAGATAGACCAGTTTGAAGCGTTCGTCGATTTTGTACACTTCTTCATATACGATGGCCTCCAGGTCTTCATCGAAAATCTCTTTTTTGACATCGGCCAGTTCCTTGAATCGCACAAAAACTTTCTTCAGATCAGCTCCGGTCAGCTTATAGCCCATTTTTTTGAGATGTTCAGACACGGCGTGACGGCCTGAATGTTTCCCGAGAACCAGGTGAGTTCCGGAAATGCCGACGGACTGAGGTGTCATAATCTCGTATGTGCTTTTTTCTTTAATCAGCCCGTCCTGATGGATGCCTGATTCGTGGGCAAAGGCATTCGCCCCGACAATGGCCTTGTTGGGCTGAACAGGTATGCCTGTAATGTGCGTGAGAAGCCTCGAAGATTGGTAGATATGTTCTGTTTTGATCCCCGTACGGAATCCAAAAAAATCTTTCCTTGTTTCCAGGGCCATTACCACTTCTTCCATGGCGGCATTGCCTGCCCTTTCGCCGATGCCGTTTATGGTGCACTCAACCTGCCGGGCCCCGTGTTTCACGGCCGCCAGTGAGTTTGCCACTGCCAGCCCCAGGTCGTTGTGGCAGTGAACAGAGATAACGGCCTTCCGGATATTTTTTACCTTTTCATATATATGGCTGATCAATCTGCCGAATTCGTCAGGTATGATGTATCCCACCGTGTCAGGAATGTTCACGGTTGTGGCTCCCGCTGCGATTACTGCTTCAAGAACGTCGCACAGGTAGTTCCATTCCGTTCTGGTTGCATCCATAGGAGAGAACTCAACATTCGGCGTGTATGCGCAGGCGTGCGCAACAGCTGCGCAGGCCTCTTTGAGGACCTGGGCCCGCGTTTTCTTCAGCTGATACTTCAGGTGGATATCGGATGTCGAGAGAAAGGTATGAATCCGCGGATGAGCCGCCTCTTTTATTGCCTCCCATGCGCGATCGATGTCGGCAAGGTTCGCTCTCGCCAGGGCGGCAATCTGCGGTTGTCTCACTTGCCTCGCTATCTGCTGCACAGATAAAAAGTCTCCTTCTGAAGCGACAGGAAAGCCCGCCTCAATGATGTCAACTCCGAGTTTTTCAAGCTGGTGGGCGATTCTCAGTTTCTCATCAGAGTTCATGCTTGCCCCCGGAGACTGTTCCCCATCCCTGAGTGTTGTATCAAATATTAATACCCTTTCCTTTTTTTTCGCTTCCATCGTCTCCTCCTTTTCTCCACAAAATAAAAAGGCCACGAGCTTTTTGAAGCCCATGGCCTTTAGGTACGCGTTATGTATGATTGGTTACGGATTACCTAAACACGACGGGCGTCTGGTATTGAGCAGAAGGCTAAGAAGGGCGAGACCCGGCAGGGTCACAATGCTGATCAAATTTATTAACGCCTTTTTCATACCAAACGTCACNNTGTCTACCGGGCAACTACATGAAATCTCACGGTCGTTTGGAGACCTGTCTCATCAACGGCTCTTATAAAAATTGCGTGGCGGCCGGGGCGTAACGTAACCTGGGCTTCCCAAAATGATGATCCGCTGGCGGCATTGAAGACTCCTTCCTCGCCCACGCGGAATTCTACGCGCTGTACACCCACGGAGTCCTTCACAAATCCGAGGATATTGATATTCTGTCCCGCCGGTACCTGCTGATTTTCGGCATGTGAAGAAATGAATATCCTCGGCGGATCAAGCAAATCTTTCCCGTCAGATGGCAAGAAGTCCAAAAAGCCCAAAGTTCCGGCGACTGTCGGGGCGATGTCCGCGATTTCCACGACGGACTTGACGGTATGGCGGCGTCCCCCCGGAGGGTTCAATATGAGCAGAGGTACGTGGTCTTCGAGGCGTTCCCCCCTCCCGTGCTGACCGAGGTACACGCTTCCCCATGGTGCGAAATAGTAAGGGCTCTTCGCTTCGATCAACAAATCTCCCGATCTGCTTGAGCCTGCCAGACCCAGTGCGCGCGCGATAATACGTTCCTCGCTCTCCTGGTTCACTCTCATTATGGTGGGGTCCCCGTCACCCCGGGTCAGCCTGTAGATGCCCGGCTCATTTCCCGGCGTTTTATGCCCGAGGAAGAAAATCCTTGACACGTAAGGTTCTTTGATAATGAGAGCTGCCACTGCTTCGAGGTCGGCCTGGGTGGGCAGGGACTTCCAGTCCGCCCCGGGGGTACGGATGGAGACAAGAGCCGCATTGCCGTTTGAATTTGCCATAACGGCTACGCCGAAGTCCTTTGAGCGTCTGTCAAGATGGCCTTCCGCATCCAACGGCGGTTGATACGGGCTTCCCGTAAAAGCGCGGTAGACTTTTTCCGCATCAACGATGTACTCATCCCTGCCTATAGTATCTGCCTGACCGTGATCGGAAACAAGAAAGATCACTGTTTCATCGAGGAGCCCTCGTTCCTCGAGGGCTTTCACAAGGTCTCCGATCAAGGGATCGATCTTCTCGGTCAGATACTTTGCCTGCCGATCCTCTTCACCCCCTGCCGGACCGGGACCGTAAGCATGGGACCACCCGTCCAGACCGGACAGCCATATTCCCATGAGCTCCGGTGCGTCGTCGCTCTTGATCAGTTCCACCGCATTCTGCATCGCTGACTTATCCAGCAACGCGTATTGATTTACAAAGAGCAGGAAGTTCAGGCTTACAAGCGCATCGATAAGATCAGGATTGATTACCTTGTCGGCGCCGCGCCTTACGGGATCAAATACCACCGCGGTCAGGGCCTTTCTCCCACGCTTTGTTTCTGCTTCCTTAAATGCTTCGTAGATTGTTCGGACGTCCTGAGACATGTCCATATCGTGAATCGGAATGCCCCCGAAAGACCAGGAACGGCCCAGACCCGGGTCCTCTTCGGTGCCGTACTTGACATACTCGCGCGTTCGCTGATAAAGCGGCGCGCCGGAATCAATGCTGCGATCAAACCATTCGTTGCCCGTAACACGGTGCCGACCGGGATAGACTCCCGTAAATATGGTCGTGTGATTGGGTAAGGTGACCGAAGGCAGCGCGGAAAGGCATCTTTCGAAGCGCACCACGCCCCGCTCCTGGATGAGATGGCTCAGGTGGGGGAGTGTTCCCTTATCAAGAGAAGAATATGTCGATTCATCCCTCAATGCGTCCACCACCACGACAATTGCGCGGGTCCTGATGTCGAGACGTTTTCTCAGCAGTCGAAACGCCTGAAGAGTCTCAAAACCTGTTATCGGCTCGAGGGGTTTAAAGGTTGGAACTTCACCGGGGGCGGGCTCAAAGAGACCGAGACCCCTGGCGAGATCGGCCGCGCTCTGATACCAGGCGTCGGCCCTGACGTCATTGAAACGGGGAGCCTTGCCCAGAAGCTTGGTTGGCAGGGTCGGGTCTCGCGTGACACGGGTGAGCACATCCTCGAGGATCACGACAAATTCCGCGCGGCTGACGACAGCAGTGGGACGGAACGTATGATCGGGGAATGGCTCAAGCCCCCGTATCCCCAAAGCAAGGACGCGGTTGATGTCTTCCCGATGGGGGCTCTCGGCAATGTCTTTGACAACCGGAGCGGTTCCCGGTTTTTCCAGTGTCGCTTGCCACGTGGGTAAACCCTGGAGTGCACGGAGCCGATCCACTCTGAGCTCGTGGATGAGCAGCGCCGCAACCTCTCCCCTGTTCATCTGGAGCATGAGTCCCAGTTTCTTTCCCAGTTCGCTGCGCGGGGCATACGAATGGACTGCCCGGATCCGCTCGACTTGCATTTCGATGTCTTTTCCCGGAAGGCCCCCTTTGATCCTCGCACGCTCAAAAGCCTCGAGGGAGCGGGAGAGCAGAAGACCCCGCTGGAAAATTTCACCGAGTCTGAGCAGACTCTCCTGATCTTCTGCGCCGACCAGTTCAAGGAGCGCCCACTCCCGTTCAGCGATTTCTAAACCGAAGGAAGGAAGCTCACCGCGGATACTCACCTCGGCGAGAATTGTAATCGTGACTCGCGCAATCCGGATTCGTTCTTCCTGAGAACCGGCGCGGATCATGGCCTGGCGAAGTTCGGAGAGTGCCCGTGACGTATCCCCGGTTTTTGAGAGTGCCTGGGCGAGTCCTAAACGGGCTTCGGTGACATCCTGGTTTTTTTGCAATGCCGACTGGTAATCGGGAATAGCCTTCTCAAATTGTTCATTCGCCAACAACCGGTTTCCGGACTCGACCAGGGCCTGGACATCCTTATCAACTGCGCCCGCAGAGATCTTCAGTGTAGACTCCCGATAAGAGGTGAGAGTCTTTTTGAGATCAGAAAACTGCCAACTGAATCCGAATTCCTTCATCTCTGCGAGGGCCGTTTCTTCGGACCAGCCTTGCACCTGCATGCGGTAGACCGCCGCCATTACTCCCGTCCGATCTTCCCCTTGCTGGCAATGAAAGAACACCGGTTTTGCGGAAGGATCTGTCACAATTTCAAGAAAGCGAAGCATCGTTTCACGGCTCGGTGTGTCAAATACGGAAAGGGGAATGTGTTCAATCCGGAATCCGAGTTCCTGGGCCGTTTTGCTGTATGGGACCTCATCCCTCAGACAGACAAGGGTCTTTATGTGCGCCCTCTTTAACGCCTTCAGCCCGTCATCTGTCGGAGAAGCGCCCCGGTACACATCGGTATCAATGCGGGCGAATCGATCGATGCCGTCAACCTTGAGGCGTTCGGCTGTTGCGGGTGCAGGTGATGCCGCTGATGCTCCAGCAGCTCCGGCGACAGGAAGGGGTAATAGCATGAGCAATGAAACGGTGAACCACCGCACTACATACCCTGAGAGGGTGATTTTTTTTGAATCTGAGCACATCATTACCTTGCCTCCTCAACTCATGGATTGTTCCGTCTTTTCTAAGTTCCTTATGCCACGCTTTGCTGGCTGTGTGCATCTGTAGAGGGTATCGTCAATATTTTTACCACAGTTTCCGTCAAATTACTTCAGTTATTCGTATATCAATGGCTCTTGTGGCGGGGGCTTCTTTTCCATCTATTACGACTTGAAAAGTTAGTAATTACGTACTTATTCGGATTGGTGATTTCAAGGAGCACGAAATACAATCACCTTTATCAAATATCCATCCTCAAAAATAAATTTATCTTGTGTTTCTTTGAGATAATCCTTAATGTCGATAGTAGAGGATAAGAAAGGGAAAGATTTGCATGGAAACGCAACTTGATTCAAGACTTCCGCTTTTACAAAATGCCGATGTGGAAAATAAAATAGTCCTTTTGCGCGTCGACCATAATGTGGTTAAGAAAGGCGCCATTGAAGATCCTTTCAGGATAGATCAGACCATAGGAACTATCTTCAACATCGTTGAAAGAGGCGGAAGGCCGATCATTATGACGCATATCGGGAGGCCCCGGGACAAAACAGGCAAAATTAAAGTAGACAAATCAACCGCGGTTGAACCCATTGCCGAATATCTGGAGCGCAAGCTGCATACAAAGATCTACTGCCCCACATTCAGGCCGGAAGGTGATGAGGGGATAAAAAGCATCGACACCTCGATAAATCTTGCCGTAAAAAATCTGAGAGAAAAAAAGATCGGCGCCATATACCTCCCGAATACGAGATGGTTCCAGGGAGAAGAGTCCAAAACGGAGTACAGCGACGACTTTGCACGCCAGCTGGCAGGCCTGGCTGATGTCTTCGTGAACGATGCCTTCGGCTCCTGGCAGCCCCATGTCTCCACCTATCACATCACGAAGTATCTCCCGTCATTTGCGGGTTATCTCATGCAAAAGGAAATTCAGAATCTTTCGCAGGTTCTGCAACCCGAAAGGCCGTTTATCTCCGTCGTGGCAGGCGCAAAATATAATACGAAAATAGGGCCCCTCAATGAAATCTATAAAAAAGTGGATAAATTGATTCTCGGCGGGATCATTTACAATACCTACCTGTGCGCGAAGTACGGTGTGTCGATCAGCGGTATTGAACAGGAAGACGTCGAAGCTGCCGGGCATCTTGTCGAGATGGACAGGACTCAGCACAAGATTCTGGAACTTCCTTACGTCTATGAATCGGATACCATGGAAGGCAAAGTTGAAGGGAAATACAGGGTCCGGTCGATTAAGGAATTTAAGAAAGGCGCGAAACTTCCTTATATTCTGGATATAGCGAAAGAATCATTCGAAGATCCGGAGATATCGGAAACGCTGAATTCGGCGAGAACCATTTTTGTGAATGCAGTCATGGGATATACGCCGTATTTTACCGAAGGCTCGGCGGCTCTGGACAGCAAAATCGATCAGAATGCGGCGGCAAATAAGCTCTATGGAGGCGGGGATACGCTTCAGGAGTTTAAAAATCTGTGCCCCGGCCTTTATTTATCGACGCTGGACAATTCGAAATACTATTTCTTCACAGGCGGCGGTACGGTGTTGAAGGCCATTGAGGAGGGGAC
Organism: Syntrophaceae bacterium; assembly: GCA_017885225.1. Classification (GTDB taxonomy): domain Bacteria; phylum Desulfobacterota; class Syntrophia; order Syntrophales; family UBA2185; genus UBA2185. The sequence continues at coordinate 16,315 of JAFNGM010000206.1, forward strand.
TCCCTATGGCCTCGAGGCGGTAAAAGCGCTCATCGACAACGGCGGAAAATCTCCGTAAGGTTAATGCCGACCTCCCTCATCAGCCTTGGCAAAATCTCTTTCTTGCTTGCTATATCTTTTACCGGGAATGTTTCGATGGCTCTAAAGATGATCCCCCGGGAGGCGGAGGTTAACCTCCCGGGAGATCTTTTAAAAAGGAAGGGTTACCAGTTGCCTCTCATCATACCCTTGCCATCACTATTATAGCAGGGGCCACCTTGCCACTCGGCGCCGCTCCCCATACCGGGGCCTTTGCCGTGAAATCCACCTTTCATGCCGCGGCCAGATCTGCGTCCCGGTCCTGATGCCTTCAATTTCTCTTGCTGTTCCGGAGTCAGCACTTTGAGAACATTCAGTCTGTAGACGGTCATTTTATCCTGCATCTGATCCCGGACGGTCCTGATTTCTTTCTGTGCCGCCAATATCTTATCCTGGTCGGGGTTCTGCTGCAGCCAGAGCAGTCTCAAGTCGCCCCGCTTGCTGAACATCTTATCCTGAAGGGGTTTCATATCCTTCAGATGAGCCTCACGGAGTGAATTGATCTTTGCTGTCTGTTCTGCAGTGAGGTTGAGCTCGGACAGCGCTGTCACATCACCACCGTAACAGGGTCCGCCGCCGTGACCTCTGCCCCATCCCGGACCGAAGGCGAATGCGGATGCCGCAAAAGCTGTTACCGCAATCACTATGATTAATGTCATTACTAATTTTTTCATGGTTATATTCTCCTTTGAATTTTTTCACCTTTTGATTGTTTAGAGAGCAAGAGCCGTGCCACAGTTCCAATGTGTTATGTAACACATTTACTTTACGCGGTTATTTATGAATCGTCCAGAGCTGCTGACTACCACAAGTCGTCCCAACAAGAAAAATATGGATAATAAATATCCAGCCATGGTATACAGTTGTCTAAAAAGTATCCAGGTATCTATGAAGAACAAAGAACACAGGGGCAGGAAAAAATTCTGGGCTGGTATTTCACCCTGGTTTATCATCGGGGCCGTAGTTCTTTTAGTACCGATCTTCATTATGATGGCCCTGGAGAATATCAGCAAGCAAAACGATTATACTACTCAGCTTTTGATCGAAAAGGGAGAAGCCCTCATCAGGTCTTTTGAAGCCGGCGCGCGAACAGGCCTGGGAATGCACTGGAGCAGTTTTCAGCTCCAGAAGCTATTGATCGAAACGGCGGAGCAGCAGGGTGTAGACCATATAATCCTCACGGACAACGACGGCATGATCATCGCCGACAGCGATCCCTCGATGATAGGAGAGGTTTACGGTACAACTCTTGAGCTTGCCCGTATATCCGAATCAAAGAAAGTTGAATGGCGCCAGGTTCCCAACCTTGCAGGCGCCGACACGTTTGAAGTATTCCGACGGTTTGCTCCCACAGAAACATTCGCTCAGGAATTTTTCCGTATGCTGATATCTGATCAAAGAGCCGCTGAATCAGGCACTAAAGGTATGAGAACTCCATCACCCGGGCTGGTCATTTTTGTGGGCATGGATATGGGGCCCATTGATGCGTTGAGGAAGCAGGACAGGGAGCATACGATCTGGATGTCCGTCATTTTCGTTCTGATAGGGATATCAGGCATAATCTCTCTAATTCTTGCCCAGAGTTACCGCTCCGCGAAAATATCTCTTTCGCGAATAAAGGCCTTCTCGGACAGCCTGGTGGAAAACATGCCCATTGGCCTCATCGCGATAAACGATCGGGATGAAATCATTTCCCTTAACCAGACAGCGGAATCAGTGCTCGGACAGTCCTTCCCGGACATTTTCGGCAAGAAAGCCGGGGATATTTTGCCGGAGCCCTGTAAAACGCTCCTCGAAGTTCTCAAAGTCGAAAAAAAAGTGATTGAAAAGGAGATAGAGTGCCCGGTAAAAGATGGGCGAATTATTCCACTGGAAGTGATTGCGACAGTACTGGAAGAGGGTGCGGGTGATTTTCTCGGGTATGTGATTCTCTTCAGGGATATTACAGAGATCCTTCACCTGAAAAAAGAAATGGAGAGGAGCCGGCGCCTCGCGTCACTCGGAAGCCTTGCGGCCGGTGTCGCCCATGAGATCAGGAACCCGTTGAGCTCCATTAAAGGATTCGCCACTTTTTTCAAGGAAAGATATCAAGACAATCCGGAAGATCGTAAGAACGCGGAAATAATGGTACAGGAAGTGGAACGTCTGAACCGGGTTATCAGTCAACTCCTCGAATTCGCGAGACCGATAGATATGAACAGGCGTTGGGATTCCATCCAGGAAATAATCCGGCATACACTGAAGATGATCGAAGGCGAGGCCGGAGAGAAGAAGATTTCTATCCATGCAGATATACCTTCCGAACCGTGGAACATTTTCATCGACGCGGATAAAATCACACAGGTGATGTTAAACCTCTACCTGAACGCAATCGGCGCAATGGACCGCGGGGGTACACTCGGTGTGGCGCTTTCCATGCTTAACAACCGGATGGTACAGATTGACGTGTCCGATACAGGAGCGGGAATTGATAAGGAGAATCTACCCCGTATTTTCGATCCTTACTTCACGACGAAACCCTCGGGCACCGGACTGGGGCTCGCCATTGTTTACAGGATCATTGAAGCCCATAACGGGGAGATCAGGGTAGAGAGCGAACGGGGAAAAGGAACAAAGGTATCGGTATTTTTGCCAGCGGATTCGGCTTCTGAGGTTCAAGTATAGGTATATGGGTTCAAGTTTCTGTCCTGAAGCGAGGAACCATAAACACCTATTAAGTCTCCCTTTTGTAAAGGGAGATTCAGAGGGATTTTGTAATGATATATAACCACCCCCTAACCCCCGCCAGCGGGGGACAGCCCCCACCCCCCTTTTTTAAAGGAGGGAATAACGAAGGCCATTTCCGCACTGATAGATGAGTAATGATGTGTTGAAAGGTTAAGCGCCATGAAAGAAAAAAATACCATCCTGGTGGTCGATGATGACCTGGCTCATCGCACCATGCTGCGGACGCTTCTCGGCGGCTGGGGATACGACGTCGCCGAAGCCAACGACGGCCAGAGCGCTCTCGAGGCGGTTCATAAAAAACCCTTCGACCTGATTCTCATGGATATCCGCATGGTCAAGGTCTCCGGACTGGAGGCCCTTGTGGAGATCAAGCGTTTCAATCCCGCTATTCCTGTGATCATCATGACGGCCTATGCGTCGGTAGAAACCGCGGTAAAGGCGCTGAAAGAAGGAGCTTACGACTACCTTACCAAACCCCTCGACTTCGACGAGTTGAAGATCATTATGGAACGGGCCATGGAGCACAGCCGCCTGCAGGAAGAAAACCGCTATCTCCGCGAGAGCCTCGCTTCCCAGTTCGATCGGCGGAACCTCATCGGGCGGAGCGCTCCCATGACCAAACTGATGGACACCGTCACCCAGGTTGCGCCTTCCGAAGCAAGCGTTCTGATTACCGGTGAATCAGGCACAGGAAAGGAAATGATCGCGGGAGCCATCCATTACAACAGCAGGAGAAAAGAAGGTCCTTTTATAAAGATAAACTGTGCCGCCATCACAGAGACGCTTCTGGAGTCGGAACTCTTCGGTCACGAAAAAGGGGCCTTTACCGGCGCCGACAGGCGTAAGGAAGGGAAATTCCGTCAGGCTGACAGGGGAAGTATATTCCTCGATGAAGTGAGCGAAATGTCCCTTTCCATGCAGGTCAAGCTGTTGCGTGTGCTCCAGGAGAGGGAAATTGTACGGGTCGGCGGCGAAGAAGTCATTAAGATAGATGTGCGGGTTATTGCCGCCACCAATAAGGAACTGCTCCGCGAAATCCAGGCGGGACGCTTCCGAGAAGACCTTTATTACCGTCTGAACGTGGTGACTCTCCATGTGCCCCCCCTGAGGGAGCGGAGGGAAGACATACCCCTCATCGCTCAGCACTTTTTAACTCTCTTCGCGGAAAAGAATCACAAAAATATCAAAGGATTTACCCCCCGTGCCATGGATCGGCTATTGAAATACAACTGGCCGGGAAATGTGCGGGAACTCATGAATGCTGTTGAACGGGGTGTAGTGCTTTCAAGGTCGGAGTACCTGGATGAGGAAGAGTTTTCTCTCGTCCTTCAGGATCAGCCGCGATCGGCAGAACCGCCGGTTCTACACATCACCGCTCCTTCCCTTGATGCGGTGGAGAAGGAAACGATCCTCAGAGCTTTAGAAACATCAGGAGGAAATAAAAGCGAAGCCGCCAGGCGCCTCGGCATCACCCGGCGCACTCTGCATCTCAAACTGAAAAAGTACGGCATGATGTGAAGGTGTGGATTCAGGCGGGAGCTTCACGAGTTCATCAGAATTGATAAATATGAATGATAAAAAAATAAGGGCGCTGCTCCTCTCGCAGCGCCCTTATTTCTTGTGAGACACTTGGAATAATAGCCCTTCTATATTCAATTATTTACCGCTCTTGAAGTCATCTCTCATGAGCTCTCTCGCAATAATCATCCTTCTGATCTCGGAGGTACCGGCGCCGATCTCCCAGAGTTTCTGATCCAGGAAGTGCCGGCTGACGGGGTATTCCGTACAGTAGCCGTAACCGCCGAATATCTGGATCGCGTCGAGACCGATCTTCGTTCCCATCTCACCGCAGAAGAGCAGAGCCGCGGCGGCCATACGGTCGAGGTCTGTGCCCTTTCCGCCGACCTTATTCTCCAGGGTATCACAATACGCGGCCGCGCTGTATGCCATCCACTTGGAGGCCAGGTAGCCCGTATACATGTTGGCCAGCTTCTCCTGGATAGCCTGGAAGGTAGCGATGGGCTTTCCGAACTGGACCCTTTCCTTGGCGTACTTCAGGGAGAGTTCGAGGCAGCTTCTCTGGCTGCCGAGGGTACAGCCGGAAAGGGTTATTCTCTCCGTGCAGAGACCGCTCGTGAGAACGGCGACACCCTTATTCAATCCGCCGATGAGATTTTCCGCGGGCAGTTCCATATCCTCGAAAGTGACCAACCCTGTAGGTGATGTCCTCATGCCCCATTTTTTTATCTTCTCGACGGTAACACCTTTGACTTTGTCAAACTCAAAGCAGAACGCGGAAATTCCCTTGGGACCCGCTGCCGGATCGGTCTTTGCGTAAAAGGTCATGAAATCGGCAACGGGGGCGTTGGTGATGAATATCTTGCTGCCGTTGATGATGTATTTGTCCCCCTTTTTTTCCGCTTTGGTCGCCATGCTCATGGCGTCAGAACCGGCGTTGGGCTCTGTGATACCAAGGCAGCCGATCCATTCACCGGTGCAGGACTTGGGCAGGACGAACATCTTCTGTTCTTCCGAGGCATTGCGCCTGAAGTTGTCAAAACAAAGGGTCTGGCTCGCGCCGACGGTCATAGACAAAGCATTGCTCACCCGGGCGATCGTCTCATACATAAGGAGTGTCTCTACATAGCCCAGGGCTGTTCCGCCGTATTTTTCCTCGAAGACAATTCCGTTGACACCGAGGTTCCCCAGTTCTTTGAAAATATCCGGGGGCATCTCGTCCACTTCATACATGTGCTCCATCTGCGGTTCCAGCCAGTTGACTGCCCACTTGTATACGCTGTCCTCCAGCATCTTTTGTTCATCGGTAAAATTGAAATCTAACGCCATACACATACCTCCTGATAGATTGAGATTTATTTAATCAGCTGTCGAAGCCGCACATGGAATCTTCACTTTTGTCTGGCTTTGGCAACTTGGCTCGATAAGCCCGTAAAGTCCGGGCTTATCGAGTGGTGTCATGTCTAATAATTTACTTGCCTGACTGGAATCCCTGATCCCAATCGAATCCCGACAGCTCGCCGTGGAACGCCATCTTGTAATTCCGTCTGTCTGAATAGGAGGGATACCGTCTGGTTTTGCCTTCGACTGGAAGCATGGAGACGGGGAATTTCGGGGGGAGGAGACCGTTCTCTTTCGCCGCCCTTTCCAGCATCTCACGATCATCGGGATGGGCAATGGAGATCAGCGCCGCCGCCCTTTCATAACCGCTCAACCCTCTCAAGTTTACGATACCGTACTCCGTGCAGATGTAATTCGACAACTGAGCAGGAACATCCACCGATGATCCTTCGGGCAGGAAGGGAACGATCCTCGAGGTGCCGTGTTTGCTCCTCGCCGTCATGGAGGCCACACCGCGTCCGCCTTTCGACTGCGCGCAGAAGGTCACAAAATGGAAATAACCGCCGGAACTCGAGATCGGACGTTTTTCATAGAAACCGGAGCACTGCTGGCCGAGAAGGTCAACGGCCACGCAGTTGTCAATGGCGATCATGTTGTCGAGCCTGGTGAGATTATGCAGGTTGTTGGTGTAACTGATATCGTAGACTGCCAGGTTCTGGTTCCGGTGGATCGTGTCATAGTACCACTTCACGTCCACGGGGAAGGCAAAGGTATAGACGCTCTTGCCGCGGTCGCCGGGGAGAGTTTTATACTTGTTGGTTACCTGACCCGATTCGATCAGCTTGATCAGCCCGGCATTGAGCATCTCCGTGTGGATACCGAGATCTTTGAACCCGGCATCGGCCATGGCGCTGACACAGGCGGAGGGAAGTGATCCGATACCAAGCTGGATAATGTCCCTGTCCCGCATGATGGTCATGACGTGCTTGGCGATGGCTTCTTCCTCGGGTTTCGCCTTGATGCCCTTTTCGTTGATCTGGGGCCATTTGTATTTTTCGCAGTCCACCTCGACCCAGTAGTCGACATTGTCAATATTGATGGTGTTCATACGGCCGCCCTCTGCCCAGGGATAGTCTGAACGAACTTCGATCACAATCTTCTTTGCGCACTGGCTGTTGATGTT
>JAFNGM010000207.1:0-4439 GCA_017885225.1 Syntrophaceae bacterium
GAGAACAACGCGATGATGGCCGCCAAGAGGTCAACCCCGGAGTGAATTGCCTCCGAGATGATGGAGACAGAGCCGATCAGCACGCCCGCAATAAGTTTCATGACAACCAGCGTCGTATTGGAGACGACTGAAAGGACGGCGACACGTACTTTACGGCGTTGCGTATCCATAAATCCTCGTTTTTTAATTATCAATCAAATAAATCCTGGAGAAACCCTCGTTTCTTTTTGTGATGATCGCCGTAATGATCATCGCGATGCTTGTCTTGATGCTTGTCATAACGCTGATCATTGCGGTCATCCTGCCGCTCCGGATAGGGCCGGGAAGGCATTTCCGATGTGGAACGCTCAATAATCTTGTCCAGTTCACCCCGGTCCAGCCATACCCCTCGACATTTCGAACAAAAGTCGATCTCCACACCCTGACGCTCTGTCATGGTCAGTGGTATATTACAAATGGGACAATTCATGATACTTCCTCCTTCTGGGTTAAATCGTTCATTGATATCTATCCTGTGCGAACATATGCAAAACCGATTGATCGGCCTTTGCAGCGATCATTGTAATAAAATTTCAGCGGTTTGTTGAATTAAGAAACGAACGGGGGGGCCTTATTGGGATACGTGACTGCTATCTGGGAATTGATGAAGACGGTTTTTCTGTCAGGTAAAATGCTGCATAAACACAGAAAGATCACCATCGACAAAAGATGGATGCTTGCGACGGCAGGGGCAGAATCGACCTTGATTTTATTGAAGAATCCGGAGAGGGATGTCTTGACCTTACAAATGGAACAGGTGGGCAACGAAAACGAGTTGTCATGATGATGTAATGAGATGGCGAGGACGGCCAAGAAAAAACCGACCAGCGAAAGGAAAACAATTTTTTTGATCAGGGGATGATACATGGTCTTATAGCGTCTTATCCTCTTTTTGAATGAGGGTGCCCTTTACCATCATACGAAAAGGCTTGTCAAGGATATTAACTGGGATCAAAAATCAAAGTACAGAGAGACTACTTCGCCGCCATGGAGGTAATTATGCTACGAACGGCTGGCAACCGAGATAATCCTTAACGAAAGAACAAAAATATGAAACCTTACGCAACGTCTAACACATTAACATCAATAAGAAAACCAGATTATAGTACGTATAGCTTCCTGTTATCCACACTTTGATGTCTCTAAAAAATCTTCACCATTACAAATCAAAATACCTCCTAATTTAAAAGTTTGACTTTGAAAGTTAAAAAGTGATAGGAAGATCGATGTTTTTACAAATACATAGAAGTCTTATCACGTATGCTATTCTCCTTTTCTACCTTTGCACGCCTATGCTCGACATCATGGTATGTGCCGTCTGTTTAGGTAATGCTCCTTTTCAGGGTGAAATAACCACCAGCCAAATGAAGACCCCCTACGTTGATGTGAGCTATTCCCAGAATGGTGAGATGCAATCAAGTACTACCAGTGAACAGGGTAATAAATCCTTCTGTTCGATCTGTGCCAGCGTCCTCATGGGCGCGGAAGATTCTTCTTCAAATCTGCATATCATCGTAGCTCAATGCGACAGTCCACGCGCATTGCCCGCGATCTCCGAACTTCATTATTCCATCGATAAACCGCCTCAGAATCTCCTCGTATAAGCCATTTCTTTGCAGAGACATTTCACCCGGATTGCTACCAAAATCCCGCTGAAAGACCTGCACCCGATATCAAACTTTTTATACGAGGTGAATCAATGCGATGTTTTATTATAACGACGTTTGTAATTCTTTTTCTTGTTGCCCCTGCTTATCCGATGACTGTCGAAGAGGCAGTGCAGCATGCCCTTAAGCACAATCCCGATCTCCAAGCTCTGAGGCTTGAAGAAGCTTCTGCCAGTGGCCAGCTTGAAAAAGCGCGACTTTTCTTGATGAATAACCCGACGATCGGGGGCAATATCTCAAGAAAGGACAAGCCGGAGGTGGAAGGAGGCGGTGCGTTCACAAACTATGGATTCAAACTCTCCCAGGAATTCGAGATTGCAGGGCAAAGGGGCACAAGGATTCATATGGCGGAAAAAGAGTTTGCCAGAGTGCAAGTCGGAATCAAGGACAAGGAAAGGGTTTTGATTTCGGAAGTAAAAGATTCATTTACCAAAGTGCTGGCATTAAAAAAGAAAAACGGACTGGCCAGGGAGATTGTTCAACTGAAAGAAGAGTTGCTCGGCTACACAAGGATCAAGTTTCAGGCAGGCGAAATTTCCGGTCTTGATGTGAACCTTGCAGAAGTTGAGTTGAGCAAGGCAAAGAGAGAGCACCTCCTGAACGAGAGGGAATACCGGGAATCGCTTCTCGCCTTACAGGGATTCCTCGGTTTATCACCCGATATGTCTTTTGCCCTCCAGGGCGAGTTACCTTCGGAATTACCGTTGTTGCCTGATAGAGAAGTCCTGAAGGAAGCAGCCTTTTCCCGGAGGCCGGACGCAAAGGCAACCGTATTTGAGGTGGAGAAAACCAAGGCCGCTCTTAAACTGGCAAAAAAGGAAGTCATCCCGAATGTAACGCTCTCAGGTTTTTACGACAGGGACGAGTTGAGAAATGCCGTAGGACTGGAGATATCCATTCCTCTGCCTCTCTTCGACAGGAAGCAGGCGGAGAAGAAAGAGGCCTATGCGAGAGCTGAAGGAGCGAAGATAAAGTCGGAAGGACTGAAAAAAACGATAGAACGCGACGTTGAACAGGCTTACAGCGACCTGGCAACCGCCATCGAAGAACTATCACTTTTCAAAAAAGAAATCATTGTTAAAGCTGCAGAAAACTTGAATCTCCTGAACCTGGCCTTCAAGGAAGGGAAGGTCGGTTTCTTCGAAGTGCGGCTTGCTCAGAAGGATACGATTGAGGCACAGTTTGCCTATATTGAAGCACAGACCAGGACACAGCTTGCGCTCAATGCAATAGAAAAGACCACAGGGGGAAAACTGAAATGATAAAACAAAGTAGAAATATAGCGAAGCATGGGTTGCTTGTTGTAATCTTCCTTCTTTTGGGAATTGCCATCCTGACCGTGGGATGTGGAAAAAAGGAAGCGCCGGATGAAGGAAAAACGGCAGTGGTGGCGGAAAAGAAGGAATCCGGCCATGATAGAAGTGATAAAAAAGAAGGGCACGGCATTGTAACGCTGTCGCAGGAAATGCAGAAGTCTTCAGGAATAGAAGTCAAACCGGTGGCCATGGAAGAAGCGGCAGTCCCCCTCACGGCTACGGCTGTTATCGAGATGAACATGGACAGAACAGCAAAAATCAGTCCGCGGGTAACAGGAAAGGCTGTAAAGATCCTCGTGTCTCAGGGTGACAGGGTGAAAGCCGGACAGGCGCTTGCCTATATCGACAGTGTGGAGCTCGACCAGATATGGAGCGATTATCGCAAGGCGCAGGGGAAAGTAGCGCTGGCACGAAGGAATCTCCAGCGTGAGGAAACCCTGTTTCAGAAGAAGATATCCCCCGAAAAAGATGTGCTGAAGGCCAGGCAGGAGTTGGACGAGGCAGAGGCGGACATAAACTTTGCCCAGGAGCGTTTCCGTCTGGTTGGTGTTGATGCGACTCAGTTTGCCTCAAGCAGAGGCAACGGCAACCATCCTCTTGTTCCGGTTACATCACCTGTAAGCGGTGTAGTGACAGAAAAGGCGATTACCCAGGGCGAGGTTGTTAATTCTGAAAAGACACTCTTTATGGTGGCAGATCTCTCGACGCTCTGGGTGGTTATCGATGTCTATGAAAAAGATATGTCCCGCTTCAGGGTTGGCACAGGCGTGAAGGTGTCGGTCACAGCGTTTCCCGACAAGATATTCAAGGGAAAGATATCCTACATTGCCGCTGTTGTTGATGAAAAAACAAGAACGGAAAAAGCGCGGGTAACCATCGACAATGCCAGCGGCCTGCTTAAGCCCGGTATGTTTGCGTCCGTCCTTATGGAAGCAAAAAACGTTGGGGGCGAGCGGCTCATCGCTGTTCCGGAAGAGGCTGTGCAGATCGACGGCGCAGCGCGCTACGTCTTCGTTCGGATCTCACCGGACAAATTCAAGAGAAGAGATATCGAGACCGGCAGGTCACTCGGAAAAAGCCTGGAAGTTACAGCAGGAATTAAGGAGGGCGATGTTGTCGCAGTCAAGGGCGCCTTTATTCTGAAATCTGAACTTAAAAAAGGTGAACTGGAAGGAGCTGCACACTAATGCTGGAAAAAATAATTGCCTATACTTTAAAGCAAAAAGGGATGGTTATATTCCTTTCACTTTTAATCATCGCGTTCGGATTGTATTCCTATTTAAAATTGCCGATTGATGCGTTTCCGGATGTGACAAACATTCAAGTTGAAGTAATAAGTCACTCCAATGGCCTCTCTGCAATTGAGATTGAGAGAAATGTAACATACCCGATTGAGATGGCCATGCGTGGTTTGCCC
>JAFNGM010000207.1:4461-5249 GCA_017885225.1 Syntrophaceae bacterium
GTCCCCAAGGGCGTTGAAGTTGCTATGGGACCTATTGGCACGGCAATGGGTGAGATCTATCAATACACGCTCGAAGGGAAAATGCCGAAAGATCCCCTGCAAAAAATTTCTTACCTGACAAACCTGAGAACAATTCAGGAGTGGATTATTACGCCGCAGTTAAAAAGTGTTGCCGGCGTAAATGAAATAAATTCTTTTGGCGGTTACTTCAAGCAATACCAGGTCATTGTATCGCCGGAAAAATTGGTGAACTATACCATAACGGTTGACGATGTTTATTCTGCAATCGGAAACAATAATCAAAACGTTGGCGGTAATATTCTCGAACGAAATAACGATCAATATATCGTTCGCGGAGTCGGATTGATAAAAAACGTCAGTGACATAGAAAACATTGTCCTGAAATCACAAAAAGGAACACCGACTTACATAAAAGATGTTGCGCAAGTAAAGATTGGTGAAGCCGTGCGGATGGGTGCGGCTATGAAGGACGGTAAAGATGAGGCTGTTGGTGGAATCGTCATGATGCTGCGCGGCGAAAACAGCCGTGACGTTGTACGCCGGGTAGCGGAAAAAGTCAAGGATATTAATGAGAACAACCTGCTTCCGGACGATGTCAAGATCATTCCTTATTACGACAGAAGTGATATTGTGAACGCGAGCGTTAAAACTGTAAGCAAAGCCCTGATCGAAGGCGCTGTCCTTGTTCTCATTATATTGTATTTATTATTGAGAAGTTTTAGTGGAAGTTTTGTCGTGCTGATTGCTTTACCTCTTTCCCTGTTTGT
>JAFNGM010000207.1:5288-5880 GCA_017885225.1 Syntrophaceae bacterium
CTTAAGGCTGTCGTTGAAGTTCAAAAGCCCAGCATTTTTGGAGTATTGATAATTGCTATTACTTTTCTTCCGATTATTTCACTAGAGGGTATTGAAGGGAAGATGTTTGGGCCGCTTGCCATAACCGTTGCTATCGCCCTTCTTGCATCATTGTTCCTCTCTATATTCATTGTTCCGGTTCTCTGTATACTATTTCTGAAACCGCAACCGGAAAAAGAAAGCATCATAATGAAGTATGCAAAGAAATCTTATTTGCCGCTTCTGGCATATGCAATGAATAAGAAAAAAGTAATCCTAAGTATTGCCGGAGTTTTCTTGGTTGTTTCTCTGTTCCTATTAACAAGATTAGGAACGGAGTTTATACCAACAATGGATGAAGGCTCGTTTGATATGGATGTTGCTATGCTTCCCGGTGTTTCACTTGCGACAGCAATGGAAGTAAATCAGCGTGCTGCGGAAAAGCTGAGGCAGTTTGACGAACTGGATGTGGTGGTGTCACGAACAGGTCAAACTGGTGTTGCATTGGATACCAGGGGCACGGATAAAACCGGGTATGTTGGAATATTCAAGCCGAAGAGTGAATGGAAACGGG
>JAFNGM010000208.1 GCA_017885225.1 Syntrophaceae bacterium
AAAGTTCACATATTAATTGTCATTAATAGTACAAATTACTTTCACTAATTTTATCAGGAGCAGCTCATGGAACTAAAAAAAGCAAAAGATTTTTGCGATCAATGGTTGCCCGCCTGGACTGGTAACAGGCCCGAATTGCTGATTTCATTTTATTCTGAGGATGCGTTTTACTCAGATCCTTTCATACCTGAAGGTCGAAACGGACATGAAAAAATATTAGCATACTTAAGAAAATTTATAAGTCCTTATCCAAACTGGAAATATGAGCCAGTTGAAATATTCCCGACGGAAAATGGATTTACCTTGAAATGGAAAGTGTCTCTTCCTATCAATAATGGCACTGTTGTTGAAAATGGCGTGGATATTGTTGAAATAGCAAATGGTAAAATTACGCGTAATGAAGTGTATTTTGATACAGCAAGTCTATTTAAGAAAATAAAAGAAAAGCAATCTCAAAATAAAACGAAATAATGGGGATGGTTCTATTTATTAGGATTGTAAGTGAAAGGATATGCCATGAAACGAGTTGTGACGATTTTCCTTATATTCGTTATTGCCATTGCCGTCCTCGGTTGTAACAGGCAGACAGACCAAGATAAGGTTAAAAAGATCATTACGGACATCCAGACAGCGGGTAAAGCCAAGGATCTCAAGAAGATCATGAAAAACCTTTCGAAGACTTATAGCGATCCTCAAGGTTTCAATTACGAAGGTATCAGAGGGCTGCTCATCGGCTATTTCTTCCGGTATCCGAAGATATCGGTCTATATCAACAATCTCACGATATCCGTTGAGAATACATCGGCCAAAGCTGTATTTCAGACAGTGCTCACCAGCGGAGAAAAGACCGGCTCCGTAACCGATGTAATCCCGCAGTCGCTCGGCATTTGGGACTTTGATGTAACACTGAAAAAAGAATCTAATGACTGGAAAGTTACCTCTGCCAAATGGGAAGAAGCAGAAATAATAGAATAGCGTAACTCGTGAAGCGTGAAGCGTAAAGAAGGGAGGAAACGATGAAGACTTTAAAGCTGTTGGAGTATAGTCAATTTTTAAGGCACAAATATCTGGAAACCTTAAGCAAGCTCCCCTGGGAGGAAGTTATTAAGGATCGAGGCGCCAGTTTCCCGTCTCTGAGAGATATCTTTCTGCATATGGTCTTTGTGGTGGATGCCTTTATTAATTATGTACTGCAAGGCAATCCCAATTATCCAAATATCAACTATAACGAATACGGCAGCATCGAGAAAATCACAAAATATCTGGAACAGGTGGAATCCAGAGCCAACGCCTATCTGAACAAAATGACACCGGAAGAACTGGCAGAAAATATTGAGAGTAAGCGAAAGGACGGCTCGACATTGCTTATACCCGTTGAGGATATGTTGCTCGAATTTTTTCAGGAAGAAACGCATCATCGGGGAGAGCTTCTGGCGCTGTTATGGCAAATGGATGTTGCGCCTCCCCATATAGGCTTTATTCAGTTCACGCGGGCGCAAATGCGCAAATCACGGGTATGAACGCCAAAGCAAGCTTTGGAAACAGATTCCGCAGCAAGCTGCGAGGTATTATACCCTCCGCTTTGCGGGATTGTTCAGCTTACCAATTCCGACGCGTGACCTCGTGTGACCTTCAGGTTATTAGATTATACGCTTTGCCCAGCATCCACCGGGCTTTGCTTTCGGAATTAGAGTTTCACGAATAAAGGACAGCAAGATCGGCAAGAGATAAAAGGAGTAGACGTATGAATAAAGCAAAAATACTTGGCATTATTTTAATGATTGTACTGGTGACTCAACCTGTACAAGGCAATGAGGGGAAAGTCCTACAGCAGATAAAAAAATCTCAAAAGTTTACCCGGATCGACACAACTTTCAAAAGCCGGGGAACGACCTGTGCCGCATGGCTTTATCTACCTAAACGCGTCAGCAGGCCCCCTGTTGTTATAATGGCCCACGGATTTGGCGCAGAACGAACCTTCGGGTTGCCCGCATATGCAGAACACTTTTCCCGTCAGGGGATGGCCTGTCTTGTATTCGATTATCGCACTTTCGGCGGAAGCGATGGCGAGCCGAGAAATTACGTCAACCCTACACGACATCTGGAGGACTGGCAGGCGGCCATAACCTTTGCCCGATCGCTGGATTCGGTGGATAATAAACGTATAGCGCTGTGGGGGACATCATTCAGCGGCGGGCATGTGATTGTCACCGCGGCTAACACACCGGGCATTTCGGCAATTGTTGCCCAGGTTCCCTTTGTGGACGGGCGATCATCAGGCCGGAGTTTTGGGTATAAGCTTCAGGCTGTGTATCACGGACTCTTGGACGCAATCGGCGCGGCCTTGTTCAATCGCAGGCATTATGTGCCCATGGTGGCAGATACTGATACCTTTGCCATGATGAATACACCGGACGCCATGGAAGGATCAAAAAAACTCCTGCCTCCGGGTGTCAGCCCCGGTAGGAAATGCCCCGCAAACATAGCTCTGACAGGGTTCTTTTACCGTCCTATAAAATTTGCTCCCGAAGTTGTCTGTCCTGCCCTGATCATTTATGCCGAGCAGGACACCCTAATTGCACCCAAGGATGTAAGGAAAGCGGCCGAAAGTATGCAAAAGGCAACCGTGATCGGCCTGCCCATTAAACATTTCGACGTCTATGAGGGGGCGGCGTTTGAAAAGGTGGTCAGAATGGAGGCTGATTTTTTAAAAGCGCAACTTGCCCCTGCTCCTGTGGGCAGATTGAAAGAAGCGGGTGTTATATGAAATATCTAACTGCTATTGAAGCTAAACAATTCGCCGAGAAATGGCTGCCAGCCTGGTCCGGAAATAATCCCGAGTTACTAGTGAGTTTCTATTCGGAAGACGCCTTTTACCTCGACCCAGGCGTCCCCGGCGGTGTGAAAGGAAAACCGGAGTTGCTGGCCTATTTCCGCAAGCTTCTGGCCAATAACCCTAATTGGATCTGGTCACAGATTGAAGGCATTCCGCTTGAGGATGGTTTTCTGAACAAGTGGCTGGCGAAAATTCCGGTAGGTCCTGTTACGTTAGAAATCGTGGGCGTATGCCTGGTGCAACTGGACAGCGCAGGTAAGATCCGCCGCAACGAGGTGTACTTTGACCGTACACAACTCCTTGCCGAAATCGCCAAGTTTAGGCAGAAGGACAAGAAACCGTGATTGCATCTTGAACCTTGACATTTGATGGTTGGTTCTCGGCTTACGGCCGGTAGTTGGAAACTGCGGTCAAATCTTTTGTGTCAATCAATAACCTGAATGGCGGCAATCCATAAGGAACATGCGCGTCCAATGCGGCTTGAGGAAGGTCAGGATAAACCCGGTAAAAGCTTTACTCCATTCTCCCAAAATATTTTTTTATAGAAATCCTCTGAGAGATTCAGTTTGCGCAGATTGTTGATTTCATCCTCACGGGGTAAAAAAATATTTGGGAAATCAGATCCATAGAGAATTCTATCCCTATATTTTTCAAGCAGACTTGTATCGAGGTTAAAGTTCCATGGCGCCTGGGGCCAAAAGGTAAAAGTTGTATCAAGGTACAGGTTGGGGTATTCATCGAGAAGCTGTATGAATTCCCAATATTCCAAACCGCCCATGTGTGCAATATTGGCAGGAAGGTTTGGGTATCGCTTTATGAGCTTGCTGAAGTGTTTGATGCCAACAAATTCATTTCCAATTGGACCGGTTCCCACATGCAGTAGGAGCCGTTTTTTCTTGTTGATCACCATCTCATAGAGTGGAAAGAGTCTCTCATCATCCGGAGAGATTTGTTGTACCAGGCAATGAAGCTTTATCCCGACAACCTTTTGAAGAGATAACATTTCCTCTGCGTAGATGAGCGCGTTTTCATCATCAGGATGATATGCTGCAAAACAATAGAGGTTGGCAAATTCATTGAGAATGTCTCTATTCCAAGCGTTAAGCCATTCTGCTATTCCCTTTTTATGTGC
>JAFNGM010000209.1:0-633 GCA_017885225.1 Syntrophaceae bacterium
CGGCTACGCGCGCGCCACCGGGAAGGTCGGTGTATGTCTCGCAACATCCGGACCAGGTGCAACCAATCTGGTAACAGGCATCGCCACGGCCTATATGGATTCAACACCGATGATTGCCCTTACCGCGCAGGTGAGTACGGCCCTCCTGGGACAGGACGCCTTTCAGGAAACGGACATCATCGGGATCACGATGCNNACAGGAAGGCCCGGGCCCGTCCTCATAGATCTTCCCAGAGATATTTTGGCGGCGCACTGCGAACAGACGGAGGAAGCTCCAGAATATACATTGAAGAAGAATGGTAATGCCATCAACGACCTGGAACAATTAGAGAAAATTGCCAAGGCGCTGAATCAGAGCGAACGGCCGATCCTCATTATTGGCGGGGGAGTCAAGCTGAGCAATGCTTTTCACCTGATACGCGAGCTTATAGAAAAAGCGAAAATTCCTTTCGTGACTACCATGATGGGAGTTGGTTCCGTTGATTCCGCCAATGGCTACAATCTTGGGCTTATCGGAACGCACGGAAACGAGCTGGCAAATACGATGGTGCATCAGTGCGATTTTATCCTGGCTGTGGGGACCCGTTTTTCGGACCGCAGCACCGCGCAAATAGAAGAATTCGCACCCCTGGC
>JAFNGM010000209.1:665-12743 GCA_017885225.1 Syntrophaceae bacterium
GAAAGGGATGCCATCGAGCACAAAGTTGGCGACAGCGGATGCGGACAGGCGGGGAATTTCATTCGTATGGTGCAGGAGGCCATGCCCAAAGAAACAACGGTGATCGCGGATGTGGGATTGAATCAGATATGGACAATCCGCTCATGGCGGGCCCGGGGCTCCCGAAGCCTCATTACCAGCGGCGGGATGGGCACTATGGGTTTCAGCCTTCCTGCCTCCATAGGCGTGAAGGTCGGCACACCGGAAAGAGCCGTTGTGGCTATTATGGGCGATGGCGGATTCTATATGAATATCCAGGAGCTGGCGACCATCGGATACTACAATCTGCCCATAAAGATCATCGTCATCAATAACGGCCATCTGGGTATGATCCGCCAGATCCAGCATCATTTCTATAACGGCCGCTTTAACACTACCGATCTGGGGAGAAACGTTGATTTCGTCGCCGTCGCAAGGGGCTTTGGCATTCCGGGGTGCAGGATCGACGTGGAAAAAGATCCCGGAGCCGGCATCGCTGAAATGGTCAACACGAATGGGCCGTTTCTCCTGGAAGCCATAGTGGATCCGGAAAACTACGTGTATCCCATCATACCGCCCGGGTGCTCAAATATCGAGATGATGTATGAAAGGCTTGATTAAAATAGTAAAAAAGTCTTACATCGAGAACAAATGGAAGGCGAAGTAAAAAGCTCCATAGGCAAGGCGCGCAAATCCTGAGGAATGAGTCGTACTGGGTTGTACGTCGCAATGACGAAGGATGAAGCGCAACACCGCATATGGACTTTTGACAATGCCGCCAGGCTTGATTAAATAACATCGGAGTATTGTCATGTTTAAAAAGGTGCGTGAACAGGAACAGACCATTTCCATTTTAGTCAACAACCAGCCGGGCGTTTTGTCCCGCGTCGCGGGCGTGTTTGGCCGCCATGGGTACAACATTAAAAGCCTCTGTGTGGCGGAAACGACAAATCCCGAAGTCTCGCGAATTACCCTGACCAGTGAATCGGACCCGGATTTTACGGAAAAGATAAAAAAACAACTGGACAAACTGGTCGATGTGATCGCTGTCTCCGATCTCTCGGGACAGACCTTTATTCAGCGGGAACTGATGCTGTTCGGGGTTACCATAAAAGAGGGGTCGCATTCTGAAATTCTGCGGGCAATTGAAATGTTAGGGTGCAGAATCGTAACGATGTCCCCTGATTATTTTATCCTGGAAATAACGGGTCATCAGGACGAAACGGCATCGGTCCTGAAATATTTTCAATCCTTCGGTGTGGAAGAAATAAACAGAACGGGCTCCATCGCCTTACAGAGAAACAGGCCAAAAGAAAAATCCTGAAAATTTCAAAATATACTTGACAATATAACAAGAGCCTGTTAGGAAACGCAGTAAGGAATGAGGAATCATCGCATGCAGACGTTACGCAGTGTCACCATCGCCATAATTATCGGGATAATTATTCCCTTCATGAGAGGGGCTGGCTGATGGTTTGCGTGTAACATATACCATGCATCAAGCAACCGTTACCAGCAAAAGGTAACGGTTTTTTTTTGGCCAAAAACGTGTCCCCGTACACGCAGGGATCACACCCGCCTTTCATACCGCATAAGGGGAAATGAGCCAGGGAAGAGAATTAAAAAAGTAAGGGGGGAAAAGTGAAATTAACAGGAGCGCAAGTGCTATTTAATGCCTTGCATCAGGAGAATGTCGATACCATCTTCGGTTTTCCGGGTGGTGCCGTGCTGGACATTTTTGATGAACTCTACCGGCGCAAAATCAATAATATTCTGGTGCGGCATGAACAGGGCGCCATACACGCGGCAGACGGGTATGCGAGGGCTTCCGGCAAGGTCGGAGTATGCCTTGTAACGTCTGGTCCCGGAGCAACCAACACGGTCACCGGTATCGCGAATGCGTTCATGGATTCCATTCCGGTTGTCGTACTTACCGGCCAGGTTGCAACATCGCTGATCGGAGGCGATGCCTTTCAGGAGGTGGATATTACCGGTATCACGAGACCGTGCACGAAACACAATTTTCTGGTAAGGCGCATCGAAGACCTGGGAAGGACCATAAGAGAAGCCTTTCACATTGCCCGCTCAGGACGACCAGGACCGGTCCTGGTCGATATTCCCAAAGATATTACGCGCTCTCAGATAGAGGACAGTTCCATATCCTGGTCCATAAACCTGCCCGATAACGGGAAAAAGAGCGATATCAAAGAGGGGTGTGCAAAAGCCCTGGACATGATCAGAAAGGCAGAAAAACCTCTTGTGATTACAGGTGGCGGCGTCATGTTAGGAAGGGCCTGGGATGAATTGAGGACATTCGTAAAAACTCTTAACATCCCCATCACTACAACGTTAATGGGGCTCGGAGGATTCCCTGCCTCAGACCCTCAATGGCTCGGCATGCCGGGTATGCACGGCACCTATTATGCCAATATGGCGATCAGTCACTGCGACCTTTTGATCGCCATCGGTATGCGGTTTGACGATCGAGTTACCTCAAAGATAGATGCCTTTGCACCTCATGCCAAGGTTATCCATATCGACATTGACCCGGCATCTATTGACAAATTTGTCAAGACACATCTCTCGATTACGAGCGACTGCAAGCCGGTATTGCGGCTTCTCAATCAATTGATTGTCGATAACAAGGTCGCAATACCCGTAGCGCAGACGAAGGCCTGGCACGACCGGATAGACGCGTGGAAAAAGCACGCGCCCTTATCATACTGCCAATCCGACAAAATCAAGCCCCAGTACGTCGTCGAAACATTGTACCGTCTTACGGACGGCAAGGCGATCATCACGACNNACATTTATTTCCTCAGGCGGTCTGGGAACGATGGGGTATGGATTTCCCGCGGCAATTGGCGCACAGGTTGCCTGTCCGGACAAGGTCGTTGTGGACATTGCCGGCGATGGAAGCATCCAGATGAATATTCAGGAACTGGCAACAGCGGTGAATTATAACCTCCCGGTAAAAATCGTTATTCTCAATAACGGTTTCCTGGGCATGGTGCGCCAGTGGCAGGAATTCTTCTATGAAAAACGGTATTCCCACAGCAATATCCGCAATGTTCCCGATTTTGTGAAACTGGCGGAAGCGTATGACGCGGTCGGCCTCCGGGCGACCCGTCCTGAAGAAGTAGAAGCTACGTTAAGGAAGGGCCTTGATACGAACAGGACCGTAGTTATGGATTTCCATGTTGAACCCGAGGAGGGCGTGTACCCCATGGTTTCACCGGGCGCAGCCCTGACGGATATGGTCCTGAGGAAGTAGTGCATAATAGGGGGAGAGCATCTCGAACATATTGAAAACTGCAACTATTGTCATTTGACAAAACAATATCAAAATAATACTAATATTGAGAGGGGACACAACTTATGGAAGTAAAAGAAAACACCATTTCCATCCTTGTAAACAACAGACCCGACGTTCTGGCCAGGATTGCCGGCACTTTCAGCGGCCGGGGATTCAATATCGAGAGCGTCTCGGCCAACATCACCAGGAATCCGCAAATTACCAGAATCATTATTACCACCCTCGGTACACGGGACACGGTCATTAAGCTGGACAAGCAGCTGAGTAAGCTCATCGATGTCCTGGAGGTAAAGGATTTGACTCGCGTTGACTCCGCCTGTCGGGAAATGATTCTTGCGAGGTTGAAATTTACTGAAGCGAATCACGGAAAAATAATGCAGACTATTGACACACTCAGGTGGAAAATTGTAAGTATAGACGCCGATATCTGCATTCTGGAAATCACGGGCGATAAAGAAGAAATGGATAACGCCCTGGCTATCCTGGATAAACTGGGTGTGGATGACTTTACAAGAACGGGCGTCATTGCCTTAGAGCGTTATCCATAACCGAGGAACAAGAGCGTTGCTGTGCCCGCGACGCAACACCGGGCTTTAATACTACACATCATCACAACGAGGAGGTGCTGGAAATGCCGAAACTCAACATTGGCGGAGTCATGGAAGAAGTTGTCACATCAGAGGAATTTACCCTGGCAAAGGCACGGGAAGTGCTCAAGAATGAAGTAGTTGCCGTCGTCGGTTACGGCGTACAGGGGCGTGGACAGGCCCTGAACATGAAAGATAACGGGATCCGCTGCATCGTCGGCGAAGGCGAGTACAACTGGCAGAAAGCCGTCGATGAAGGGTTTATCCCCGGGGAGACCCTGTTTTCCCCCCTGGAAGCAGCTAAACGTGGTACCATTGTCCAGTACCTGCTGTCTGATGCAGGCCAGAAGGCCATGTGGCCCGAACTGAAGCCCCACCTGACAAAAGGCAAGGCTATCTATTTTTCCCACGGATTCTCCATCGTATACAAAGACCAGACCGGTGTAATCCCTCCCGCCGACATCGATGTGATTCTCGTCGCGCCAAAAGGTTCAGGACGCACCGTTCGTGACAATTTTCTTGCCGGGAGCGGGATCAACTCCAGTTACGCAGTCTTTCAGGATTACACAGGGAAAGCCCTGGAGAGGACCCTCGCGACAGGGATTGTCATCGGTTCGGGATACCTGTTTCCCACCACGTTCGAACAGGAGGTCTACAGCGACCTCACGGGTGAGCGTGGCGTCCTCATGGGATGCCTGGCCGGTATCCTGGAAGCCCAATACAATGTCCTTCGCAAACATGGCCACAGCCCGAGCGAGGCTTTCAATGAAACCGTAGAAGAGCTGACCCAGAGCCTCATGCCCCTTGTCGCGCAAAACGGTATGGACTGGATGTATGCCAATTGCAGTACCACCGCCCAGCGTGGCGCCCTTGACTGGAAAGGTCGTTTCCGTGACGCCGTAGCGCCTGTTTTCGATGAATTATACGAACGGGTAGCCTCCGGCAAAGAAACGGCTATTGTTTTAGAAGTCAACTCCGCCCCCGATTATCGGGAGAAGCTACAGAAGGAACTTGACACCATGAAAAACAGCGAGATGTGGCTTGCAGGGGCAGTGGTACGCTCTCTGAGACCGGAACGGAGAAAGAAATAAGCGGCATTGCAAAAAGTCCATATGCTGCGTTGCGCTTCATCCTTCGTCATTGCGACGTACATTCCAGTACGACTCATTCCTCAGGATTCGCGCGCCTTGCCTCTGGATCTTTTTGCTTCGCCGCATAGTCACAATTGTAAGCAAAAGACAGAAAGAAATAACTGTTATTATTAAGGAGGGCAACATGCGAAGCGACCTGATGAAGAAGGGGCTGGAACGGGCCCCCCACCGATCCTTATTTAAAGCCATGGGATACACCGATGAAGAAATTGCCAGGCCTTTGATCGGTGTGGTGAACTCCGCCAATGAAATCGTCCCCGGCCACATTCATTTAGATCTGATCACCGAAGATGTAAAAGCAGGCATCCGCATGGCAGGAGGAACACCCGTCGAATTTCCCGTTATCGGCGTGTGCGACGGCATCGCCATGGGACACACAGGTATGAAATACTCCTTGGCAAGCCGAGAGCTGATCGCCGATTCCATAGAGATTATGGCGGTCGCCCATCCCTTCGACGCGCTGGTCATGGTTCCCAACTGCGATAAGATCATCCCCGGAATGCTGATGGCGGCCCTTCGCCTGAATATCCCCACTATAGTTATCAGCGGCGGTCCCATGCTCGCAGGTACCCTGGAAGGGAAAACGGTGGATCTCATCAGCGTCTTTGAGGGCGTGGGAAAAGTGAAATCAGGCCGTATGAAGGAAAAGGAATTGAAGGCGCTGGAAGATTGCGCCTGCCCGGGGTGTGGTTCCTGCGCCGGCATGTACACGGCGAACTCCATGAACTGCGTCACCGAGGCTCTTGGTCTCGGCCTTCCGGGTAACGGCACGGTTCCCGCCGTTCATGCCGCCCGGCGGCGCCTGGCAAAACAGGCGGGTATAAAAATCATGGATCTTTTCAAAAAAAGCATTCTTCCGCGAAAGATCGCCACCCTCGCGGCCTTCAAAAATGCCATCGCCGTGGATATGGCCCTGGGATGTTCGACCAACACGGTCCTTCATATCCCCGCCATCGCCCATGAAGCGGGTATCACGCTGGATTTGGACCTGTTCAATGAAATCAGCAGAAAAACGCCGAATCTCTGCAAACTCAGCCCCGCCGGACAGCACCACCTGGAAGATCTCGATGCGGCAGGCGGCATACAAGCGGTGATGAAAGATATCAGCCAGCTTGGCGTCATCGACCTGAAAACAATGACGGTGACGGGGAAAACTGTGGGGGATAATATTAAGAGCGCCAGGGTGTTGAACCGCGAGGTCATCAGGCCCCTGGACAAACCCTATACGAAGGAAGGGGGTATCGCCATCCTCAGGGGCAATTTAGCCCCCGAGGGAGCCGTCGTGAAGCAGTCCGCCGTGGCGGAAAAAATGCTTGTGAATGAAGGAAAGGCCCGCGTCTTTGATGCCGAAGATGACGCCATCACCGCCATCCTCGGTGGAAAGATCAAACCGGGTGATATCGTCGTGATCCGTTACGAAGGGCCAAAAGGCGGCCCCGGCATGCGGGAAATGCTGGGACCGACATCGGCAATTGCCGGTATGGGGCTTGATACTACGGTGGCGCTTCTCACCGATGGAAGGTTCAGCGGCGGCACCCGCGGCGCGGCGATCGGGCACATTTCCCCGGAGGCTGCTGAGGGAGGCCCCATAGGGCTGATCAAAGAAGGGGACATCATTGCCATAGACATACCGAAAAAAACCATAAATCTCAAAGTCAGCCCGGAGGAATTGAAGAAACGGCAGAAGACCTTTACGCCCAAGCCGCCTGCGATCAAGAGCGGCTACCTGGCCCGATACGCGAAACTCGTCACCTCCGCCAGCACCGGGGCGGTCTTCAAAGACTGACCGCAGATATTGAAACTTTTGTTGTCGCACACCAGAACCCCCATTTCTCTTCACGAGGACTGGGGGTTCTGGAAGATGTTCCCTCACCAAGTGTGATTGAATTCGTTTGTTGTCTAACCGGGAGGTGGTAAGATGAAATCAAAGAAATTGGTTCTTTTGATCTCTTTCATGCTCGCTTTCATTGTGGCCAACAGCTACACGGTAAAGGCTCAAAAAAATATGCCCACGCAGCCTGGGGAGAAAGCTGCCGATTTCGTCGGATCGGCGTCCTGTCAAATGTGTCATCCCCTGGAATTCGAAAGTAGAGCGAAACTTTTAGCCTCTACGATGGTACTGAAAAAAGAGGATGGCCTTCTCAAGGGGGCTTTCGAGAAATGGGCGTCAGACGGGACAAATCCCGGCCCAACCAAGGGAAACATCACGGGCAGGGCGGTGACACTGGACAATGTTGAATATGTAATCGGCACACGCTGGAAGCAGCGGTATATGGTCACGAATAAGGTTGACGGAGGATATGAATTTCTGAACAAGCAATTCAATACCGCGAGTGGCAAGTGGGAAAACTACGGCAATAAGAATGACTGGGCAACCACCTGCGCAACATGCCATACAACAGGATATAAAATTGTAAGCTATGATCCCGCCAATCCCAAAGCAACCAAGGTTTCCTATACCGAACTTGGCATTGGGTGTGAAGCCTGCCATGGACCCGGATCAAAGCATATCGCCTCCCGACAGGCAAAAGATATCTGGAATCCCGCCAAACAACCCAAGGATGTTCAATCCCAAGCCTGCGGGTACTGCCATATCCGGCTTGAAAATGAGAAATATAAAACCCTTCAGGGAAATAACTCTGAGCAATTTCCGGCGCCCGCTATAGGGGATTCCTTCAAACCCGGTGATGACTGGAGAAGCTGGTATCCCGAGGGCGTGGTGATTCCCGGCGTACAGCCCAATCATCCCTTTACGGAAGCTTACACACAGGCAGACTTCAAAGGGATGTTTCTCGTGGACGCAATTTCAAAGGCACAAGGTGTCTATGAAGAGGGCAAGCACCATCAACAATATCAAGGGTTTATACAGTCCAAGCATTATCAGAAAAATATCCTGAGCTGCAACGACTGTCATACGTCCCACGCGGTAAAAGGGAAAGACGCCGTCATCGCGAGAAATACCTGCGTCAGGTGTCACGGAACTCTGTATACGATCGACAAAATCATGCCCGGCACCGGCAGGACGGCTGATAACCTCTATGTGAGGACCCATACTTTCCTGAAAAACCAGAGCAGGCCGGCCGGCCAAACCATTCCTTCCGGCTTCTATCCAGAGCTCCACTATAAGAAGTAAGGCGTGGCATTCTGGCAGTTTTTGTTTATTCAGGCACAAAAAAAGCGGATACGTAGGGACTTATCGTATCCGCTTTTTTATTTCAGTGGGCTGGTGTGGACTTATTTCTTGCCCTGCTGTGGGTCTCCGGAGTACCCGAGAGCTTTCCAGTCGAGGCGGCCTTTCTCACTGTGGCAGTTGGTGCATGTCAGTGCCTTGTTTTTGGGTACAACCATGTGGTTGACATTCCAATACATGTCGGTCTCAACCCAGCCAAACTTGCCGCTGTAAGGCAGGTTTGCCGCTTTCATTCCGCTCGCGATCGCACTTCCCCAATCGAACGTATCCCAATAACCCCCCTTGCCGAAGAGATGCGGCGTAGCTAATATGTTATTGACGGAGTCATAGGGTTGCTTGCCTTTTATTACTTTAAAAGGAGTGATCTTGGCACTCGCGCCGTCACGTGAGCCCTTTGGATAATTAAGGTGTACTATTTTGCCCGGGTCAATCTTCTCACCGAGGAGGACGCGGTCAACCGTGCCGTTGAACCACATGTAAGTGGGCACAACGTCCTTTTCCCAGCGCCAGTCGCCCTTTATCTTTTCATACATAGGTAGCCCGTACTGGTCTTTCGGGACAGGTTTGTTTTGGCCGGCTGTTGACCAGTCCCACCACACCTTCGTCGGCAGCGTCCGTGCAAATGTTGGAATATGGCAGGTCTGACATGCAACCTTCTGATAGTGCCGGTCAAGGAGAGTATTGCCCTTGTGAGGCGTTACCGTATGGCAGTTTTCGCAGTTAAGCGTTTGTCTCCCCGCGGACGGTGAGACCGAAAGGGCCTTGCCGGCAATCACGTGTTTTTCCGTTTTATGGCACGCGGTGCACGTCATATTGCGGCCTTCTACAGCCATATGCACATCCATATCCTTATTGGGGGAAGTAAGGGAACTGTCGAGATCGCCGTGCTTGATGTGATCACCGCCGCCGCCAAAGAAGTGGCAGGTACCGCAGGTTCTGCGACTGGTCTTGCCGACGCTCTTTGCAACTCGTGTGAGGTCAGTTGCCTTCACAATCTTGCCGGACTTGGGGGGGAATTCCATGTCCTGGTAGGCTGGATGTCCGGCACCTGTAGGCAGTTTCTTGTAGGTGCCGGTGGTTTCGTGGCACACCAGGCAGTCGATGTTTTCAGCCTTGCTGAAGTCGAATTTCGAATCCTTCCAGCCGTAGCCGGCGTGGCAACTGGTGCAGCGCGGCTCGTTTGCCGGAAGGGAGATGCAAAAGTTATTGATAGCGTTTTTCTTTCCAAGATCAACCTCACCCTTGCCCTCCACTTTCTGGCGCGCGCTCCATGTCCAGTGCACGGTTTTCATGAAGTCCTGCGCATGCTGCTGGTGGCACTGCAGGCACGCCTTGGTTACTTCCGGCCCATTCTTGAACGGTCCCGTGATTAAGGCCGAGTGGTCCATCCCGGCCAGTAAGTATCCGGAGATCAGGAACACCGCCGCAGCGATTACGGTAGAGAGCAGCAGATATTTCGTAAACACTCCCTTTTTGCGCCACATGATGACACCTCCCAAGCGTAAGTCTTACAAAGGGTGGCATATCCCTCCCCGATCTTCAATCGGAGAACGGTATGGGTTAATGATAAGAACTTAATTTTGTGTAGGGTGATAATATAAAACACGACTTTGCTTGTCAAGGAGATTTCATCACACATGATGTGACAAAAAAAGCGATGAGCTCAACACACAATCAATCTGCTTTTCAAGTTTTCAGGTACGTATGAAGACCGGGAAGATAATTCACGCCCAGATATGTGAATAGTACGCAGGCAAACCCTGCCAGGGACATGAGGGCTATGCGTTTTCCTCTCCACCCCCTTACTAACCGCGCATGGAGCAGGGCGGCATAGACCAGCCACGTGATTAATGACCATGTTTCCTTTGGGTCCCAGCTCCAGTAAGACCCCCACGCGTAGTGGGCCCACACCGACCCTGTGATGATCCCGAGGGAGAGAAAGATGAAACCCAGGGCAATGCTCTGGTAGATGAGTTCATCAATAGTGTCCAAGTCCGGCAATAATCCCAGAAATGAACCGGAACGTGATGAACTCTTTCGATCAAGACTCTTTATAATGTACATACACCCTAACCCGAAGGCCATGGCAAAGGCGGCATATCCCATAAAACAGGTCATTACATGGCTTGTCAGCCAATTGCTTTGCAGTGCCGGGATGAGCGGCTGGATCCGATTATTGATATTAGGAGACAGGGACGCAAACGCCATGGCAATGAACGCCACGGGAACAACAAATGTCCCCAGACTTTTATTTTTTATCCGCCATTCGAAGACGAGGTAGAGCAGGACAATGGTCCAGGAAAAAAAGATCAGGGACTCATAGAAGTTCGAAAGGGGCACGTGACCGATGCCCATGTGATACGACTCTACCCACCGCAGGATTAAGGCGACAGTTTGTGCCGCAAAACCAAGAGACACCGTTATCGTCGCGAGGCGTCCCCAAAGCGCTTCATTTCTGATGATTCTGATGAAGTAAAGGACGAAAGCGGCTAAGTAGATGAAGGTGACCCAACTCAGTATGACCGTATTTATCATGAGCGCTTCTCCTCAGCCTCCTGTATTTCTTGAATCAGGCGAGAGAACTCCCGATGGAAACCAACGGGATCCTTATTGGTTTTTCCCGTGATACTGATGCGCGTGTGTGTCCCCTCTCTGTCGATCCTGATCCATATCCGCCGGTGTGCGTAAAAAAAGACCGTCATAAAACCTACTACGAGGAGGAGCGAACCTGCTACGNNCCATCGCAAGAGAAAAGACATAAGGGGAAAACAAGCCTGGATTAAACATGGGCACATGATCCATCAGTCCTGGATTCTCCTCTTCAATCTGTTCGATATTCTGAAAAACCCAGAATTGTATATTGCCTCTCGCTGCCGCAATATTGATTTTGACTGCCGGTCCCATCCGCATGAGATTTGCCTCCACGCGAATAACCGTTGCTTTTCCTTCTTTCCCGGGAAGATCAAACTCTTTGCCCACGCTAACGTTCATCACCTGTGCCTTTTCGCGCCCTTTACGGAGCATGATAACCGCTTCGCCGGAAGGCGCTCTCCCGTAGTGCGCCTGGTAAAACCAAATCCCCTCAAAGGTTGCCGGATGATTGACAATGACCGGTGTCTTATAAAGAAGGGCATCGTTTCTCAAAAAAGAAATATCCGATTGGTACAATTTGGGGGTGCCATCCTCATAATAGTCTATGGTAAAACGATCACAGCGAACCGTAAAATCAAGTTTTTTAAGTCCTTTTCCTCCCCTGATCTGCACCGCATTCGCAGATTCTCCTTCCGCAATTTCAACGTATGCGTTAAATCCTAAAAAAAATCCAATAATCACACCTGCGAGGATAACCAACACACTGGCGTGAATCAGGTACACGCCGAAGGAAGAATATTTCCCTTTTTCACCTGCCAGAAAGGAGGCTTGGTCCGTGTCCTTTCGTACCACCTTTTTAAATCCCTTTTTCAGGAGATTCTCGATTCTTGCCGTCTCCCCTTCCCGCGTTCCTTCCGCCAGAATAACCTGGTTGGCGGGCAGGTCCTTGAAAATATCCGGATCATCGGGGACGAATACGGCGTGAACGCGTTTCCATGAGGCGGGCAGCCGGTTCAGTGAACACACAACAAGATTTACGGATAACAGAACCAGGAGGCTCACAAACCAGATGGAATGGAAAATGTCAAATAGCTGCAACTTGCCTAAAAAAGACATCATTCCAGGGCTAAGCCTGCCACTCAAGGTCTGTGCCGCTTCCTGTTGTGGAATTATGGTGCCAAGGATGGAGGCACAAGAAATGATAATCAAGAGCGCAATGGCCAG
>JAFNGM010000210.1 GCA_017885225.1 Syntrophaceae bacterium
AAAGCTGATATGCTGCCCTTCGCTGTCAGTATCACCTGTTTTTCTATAGCTGAGTTTCTTGTGATATAATGAGCAGGCTGAGAGGCGCGCTCCTGCAGCGCCGGGTTGGGTGTTCCGCATCCTTCTGCTTGGTTAGCCTTGGGGTAATTGGGGCATACAGCCAGCGGGAGATAAACACCCACAATATGATGGACTACATTTAGTCTTGACACACAATGGCACATCCTGTAAACTTAAAATCCTAAAAAAGTTCTTATCAGCATCACCTCACCTTACCTAAGCATCACCTCATCGACTTTCCATTTCATAAAATTCGAGCGGGAGATTATCATATAATTTTTTAGATACCCGAAGATACCCTAACAAGAAAAGGATTGGAGTTTTTGGAAGGAGGCACAGCATGGCACTGAACACAAAAGACTTGAAGAAAACAATGGCAGGCGTCATCACCAGGCGGCAATTTATCAAATCCAATCTGGCTGCTGGCGCTTTCATCGGGACAGGCAGTTTTTTATTTCCCCGCTATAGTGCTGCAAAATCTAATACTCTCAAAATTCTGCAATGGTCCCACTTTGTACCCTCCTTTGATGAATGGTTCAAAAATAAGTATGTTAAGGAGTGGGGTGAGAAAAACGATACCGAAGTCATCGTCGACTATGTCTCCATTATGGAAGTGCTCGCCCACGCGGTTGCCGAGATCTCGACCCAGAAGGGACACGACCTGCTCATGTCGATCTGGCCTCCTCCAGCTTTCGAGGAACATGTAATTGATCACCGTGAGATTTACCAAGAGTGCGAAAAGAAATACGGGAAGGCGATCCCAATGGCTATTAAAAGCACTTACAATCCCAAAACCAAAAAATACTATGGCTTCTCCGACAGCTACGCTCCAGATCCCATAAACTACCGCAAGGATCTTTGGGATGGGGTAGGCATGTACCCCAATACCTGGGAGGATGTGCGCATCGGCGGGGCCAAGATCAAGAAGAAGTATGGCAATCCGGTGGGTATCGGCATCTCATCAGAAATCGATTCCAATATGGCCCTGCGGGCGATCATGCACTCTTTTGGAGCCTCAGTTCAAGATGAAGAGGGTAACGTGGTCATCAACTCCAAGCAGACCTTAGAGGCCGTCAAATTTGTTCGTGCCCTTTTCACTGAGGCGATGACACCCGCGGTGCTCACCTGGAATCCCTCCTCCAACAATCACTTTATGCTTGAGGGCAAAGGCTCCTTGGCTTTGAACGCGATCTCAATCACCCGGACCGCCGAGAGCAGGAAGATGACCGATATGTCTAGAAAAATCTGGCTGGCTAAAACAGCAGCAGGCCCGGTGCGACGTATCGGACTGGCGCACGTGACGCAAGTTTACATTATTTGGAAGTTCGCGAGGAACATCGAGGGCGCCAAAAAATTCCTTATCGATTATATCGGCAATTTCCGAAACGCATTTCTTGCCAGTGAGTTTTACAATCTCCCGTGCTTTCCCAATACCGTTCCCGACCTGGAGAAGCTCATCGCGAATGACCCCGCGTCTGATCCACCGGATAAGTATAAAGTCCTATCGGACGCACAGGAATGGGTGACCAACGTCGGTTACCCGGGCTATTCTAACGCGGCCATCGATGAGATTTTCGGCACGTCGGTTATCCCGATGATGTTCAAAAAAGCTGCCACGGGTGAGACTGGTCCTGCAGAGGCGATCAGGGAGGCAGAGATGAAGTGCAAGCACATTTTCGACGTTTGGAAGAAGAAGAAGCTCGTTTAGCTGCTTTATTATGATCTTCCCTTGCGCAGGGCGTCATAAGGCGTCTCTGGCATTCCCGCCTTGCGTAAACCATTCAAAAGACGATCCTTATCTGCGGGGTCCTTGTAACTCGATATTGGGCTCTGTTTGACAAATGACAAGGTAAGGATGGGCAGGACCGCATGGAGTTTCTCAATAGTGGCGGCAGCCTTCTCTGTCTGGTCTAGATGCGCTTGTGCGGCAGCGAGAGGAATTAGCGGCACATAGTTCTCGGGGTTAATTTTGAGGGCCCTTTCAAATAACGTGACAGCATTTTCGAATTGTTCCATGACAAAGTGAGCCAGTCCGAGAACGAACAAATAATAGGCAGGATAATGGGGATCAAGCCGAATCGCCTTGTCGACGAAGTTCAAGGCTTCTTTGGGGTTGCCAGCGTAAGTCAACGCGTATGCCATCGCAATGTAGCTATCGGCATCATTGGGATCAAGGGCGATGGCGCGCTCCGCTTCGAGGATGGCCTCATCATGCAAATGCCAATCAATGAGCATTTTTGAAGCCGCTTGGTGTGCTTGTGCGGAAGGCGTTTTCATTGCGGTTTTCAGATATCTTTCCGCCCGTTCGCGAGCCTCCATGTGGGAAACGCCCAAATTGGATGTCCATAAGTTATGCGCGCTCTCCCAGTAGGTCAAGGATAGCGCCGCATAAGCCCGCCCATAATTCGGGTCCAAACCAACAGCCGTTTCAAAATGGGCAATTGCCTGAGCATAATCATCGGGCGTTCGGCGAACATAATGTGCACGGCCTTGTAGAAACTCATTATAGGCTGCCATATTTTCGGTGTACTTCTGAGAGACCAGTTGTTGCTCGCTCAAGGTCAACTTCACAGCCAAAGCTGCGACGATCTTCCTCGTGATTTGGTCTTGCATAGCAAAGACGTCGCCGATGATGCTATCATAACGGTCGGCCCACATATGATGGCCTGTGGTTGCATCGATGAGCTGAGCATTGATTCGAACCTGGTCCCCGGCCTTGCGAACACTTCCTTCCAACACATAACGGACACCGAGCTCCTGAGCAACCTGAGGCACTGTCACAGATTTTCCCTTATATGTGAATACGGAGTTGCGTGCGATAACGAATAACCCGGAAATCTTGGAAAGATCGGTGATGAGATCTTCGGTCATCCCGTCGCTGAAGTACTCCTGTTCTTTATCCGCGCTCATGTTGATGAAAGGCAATACAGCGATGGAGGGCTTATCCGGAAGGGGAAAAATCATTTTCGGTTCTGAGGAGAGTTCTGTCGATGAAGGAGCGCGAGGCAAGAAAAATTTCCAAATGGCCACAGTTGCTGCTCCGAGCATCAGCACCAATCCTACAGTCATAGCTGCGATGAGCCATTTCTTTCCCTCTCTCTTTTTTGCTTTTACAACTCGATGGGCTGCGGCTCCTGGGAAAGATAGAACTCGATAGACGCGCACCGGTTCGGAAATATTTTTTACTGTCTGCTCGCCGAGAAACTCGTACTCCAATCCTATCTTGTTCTTAACGTGGTCGTGCACGGTCCCAGAGATACAAATGCCACTGGCTTCGGCAAGGCTTTCTAATCGAGCGGCAATGTTGACTCCATCTCCATATATGCGTCCGTCATTCTCGACCACATCTCCAAGGTTGATGCCAATCCGAAATTCCATTTGACGAGCTGGGGGCAATTCGGCGTTTTTTTCAGCGAGCTCTCGCTGAATTTCAACAGAGCAGTTCACAGCATTGACCACGCTGCCAAACTCAGCCAGAAGGTTGTCACCTGGAGAATCCACAACTCGGCCTTTGTAATCCTCAATCAGGGTGGTCATCGCTTTCTTATAAGAGGTCAATGTGCGGATGGTGCCTCTTTCATCTTGGCTCATCAGGCGGCTATACTCTTTAACATCCGCACTTAAAATCGCCGAAAGCTTGCGTTTTTGTTCCTGCGCGGTCATATGCACCTCCAGCAGGAAAGAAATCCTACAGATACTCTTTTGCCACCATGAGGGAAAAAGGCCAGCAGGATTAAATAGGATTTTTTTTTGACGCAGGTAGTAGCTATGATGCCCCTCCACTATGAGAGGATGGGACAGTGCATGGAAAAGGGGAGCAGGAAAGAAAAATAAAGAATCGTATTATGTCGCAATTATCTGAAAATCGCGGCTCTGTGTCAAGGGCTTTTCAAACCGCGAAAAATGCAAGAAGAGCAGACAATAGTGGGACAAGTTGATATCACAAAGCCGGCCTATACGGTGATTTGTCGGATGATAGCACCACCCGTAATAAGACACAAACCCGGCAAAACCGCAGGGTTCGGCAAAATATCTGGTTCACCGGCAGGGGGTGCTGCCCCGCTATGGTGTCGATCCTGCCATCAGCTCCGCAAGATACTGCCTCCACAGTTCCGTTAAGGTGAACGTGATGTGTCCGAGCGTTTTGTCGCTCGCAGGGATGAGAACCGCCTGGCCACGCTTGATCCGCTTCATGGCGGATTCGACGATGCCAAGCTCAGGGGGGCTCTCTTGATCATCGGCAAAATTGATGGCCAGCACGCGGGCCTGGATCTTCTCGAGGTCCGGCCACGGGTTGTAGTCGCGCATGGACTCCCACTGATACAGGAAGTCATTGGCATCGATCTGCGGAAGCATCCCCTGCACGAATTTATCCAACATCTGGTCGGCAGCAACGGCTGTCGGTGCCTGAGTCTGCAACTGCTGTCGGCTTCTGACCATGAAAAAGAACACCTGCAACGCCGGCACCAGCCCGGGCGGAGGGCTCGTGTATTCGCCGTTCTTCCAGGCCGGGTCGTTCCGCACTGCATCGATGACTAGGCGTCGCCACATGCGGTTTTGCCCCGCGATTTCCACGGGCAACGCCCCCAGGGGGACGATGGCATCCGTGAAGTCGGCGTATTTCGTCCCCCACAGCCAGGTGTGCGAACCTCCCATCGACACCCCCATCACGAGACGCAGGTGATTGATCCCCAGTTTCTCGGTGACTAGTCGGTACTGGGCTACCACCATATCCTCAAAGTTGTAATGCGGAAATCGGGCACGCAAGCTATCGCTCGGCTTGCTCGATTTGCCATGCCCGATGCTATCCGGCAGAATGATGAAGTATCGGGTGGCATCCAGCGGCTGCCCCGGTCCGAATAACACATCGGAGAACTGGGGGCGAAGAAAGAACTGCCTGCTTCCGGTGGTCCCGTGCAAGAGCAACACGGCGTTACGTACAATGCCGGCCTGGTCCCGCAGGGGTGTGCCGATTGTGGTGTAGTGCAAGTTGAGTTCGGGCAGCACCTCACCGCTCTTAAATTGAAAGTCGCGGACGATAAAGTCACCTTCTTGGGGGGTGGGGTAATTCGCTGCCAGACTGGTGTTCATTGCCAGGAGGGTGG
>JAFNGM010000211.1:0-1775 GCA_017885225.1 Syntrophaceae bacterium
CCTTGATGATGTGAAGAAGGTCCTTATCATGGGCGAGATCTATGTCAGGCGTGACAACTTCTCGGTGGAAGAGGTGTCGCAGATGCTCATATTGAAGGGGATTTATCCAAAGGTTACCGGCGTGACCGAGTGGTTCCACTACACCGACTTCGCGCGCAAGTTCATCATGGAGGGCCGCCGCAAACGTGAGGGCTGGTTGCGCACTCTCCTGAACGGCGGTCTCAAGGAAGAGGCTGTTTATCTGATGGAGAAGGTCTGGAAGGAGAATGTCGAGAAGAGCATCGTCGAGGCGCTCAGGCCCACCGGCCTCATTCCGCACGTTCCCCATGACATGAAGGAGATTATCGGCGAGGGGCAACACGAGTTCGTAGATCCGGAACTGGAGAGTGAAGCAACGGTGTCGCCGGCAGTGGGTGCGGCTGCGATGAATGATGGCTACTCCGGTGTGGTCATCATCTCTCCATTCTGCTGTCTCCCGGGACGATTAATCGAGGGGGTCTATGCACCATGGGCGAAGGCCCGTGACTACCCCGTGCTGGCGCTGGAGAACGACGGGCAGCCCTATCCGCCGAACGTTGTCTCGCGGATGGAGGTCTTCGCGCACAACGTCCAGCGATTCGAATCGAAGCGGCATCCGAACCAGAAAGCTTTCACGGGACGTTGAGCGATGGACAGGCAGATTCAACCAAACACTCCCCTAGGCGCGGAGTTAAACGCGAGGCATGCTCAGAAGGTGGTGAGGGTTTCGGAGCAGCTTCGTCGGAGGAAAAGCACAGCGCCGCTTTCCCGGCAGAAGAGAGTCGTCTCTCACCAGGTCCCCAAGGTTCATGACAAAAAGCACACCGACGAAAAGGTCAACCTGCTCGACTTCGACGAGATCATCGAGATCGACCCTGATCGGCGCATCTGTATCGCCGAGCCGGGGGTCCCGTTCTGCAAGCTGGTTGACCGGACCCTCCCCATGGGCTTCGTGCCGATTGTCGTCCCGGAACTCAAGACAATCACCATCGGAGGGGCCGTGGCGGGATGTTCCATCGAGTCCATGTCCTTCGTATATGGAGGTTTCCACGACACGTGCATCGAGTATGAGATCATCACCGCAAAAGGAGATGTGCTCACCTGCACGCCCGACAATGAACGATCTCTGATCTTCCAGATGATGCACGGCTCGTTCGGAACGGTAGGCATCCTTTCGCGGCTCGTGTTCCGGTTGATCCCTGCCAAGCCCTTCATCCACCTCCGTCACGAGACACACACGTCGATCGCCAGTTACATGGCATCCATCTGGTCTCACTTCGAACGCCGGGATGTCGACTTCATGGACGGCATCATCCATTCACCGTCACACCTTGTTCTCTGTGTCGGCGATTTCGTGGACAGTGCGCCGTACACGAACCGCTATGATTGGTTGAAGATCTATTACCAGAGCACAGCCGAGCGCCGCGAAGACTACCTGAAAACGCCGCACTATTTCTTCCGTTACGATCAGGGCGTCACCAACGTCCATCCCAAGTCCTTCATCGGCAGACTGCTCTTCGGCAAGTTCCTCGGCTCCTCTCAGATCCTCAGGCTCGCCGAGAAGCTTCGTTGGCTTCTCCTCTCCGACGACCGCCCCGATGTCACAGTGGACACGTTCATCCCGTTTTCGAGGCTGAAGGAATTCCTGGAATGGTACGCCAAGGATTTCGGACATTTCCCGCTATGGGTCGTCCCGTATGCCCGGGTCCACGACTACGAATGGCTCACCGACAGCTTCTGGGCGAAGACCAAAGACA
>JAFNGM010000211.1:1809-11870 GCA_017885225.1 Syntrophaceae bacterium
TCTTCAACCGCAAGAACTATGACGCAGTCAAGGCCATCACTGATCCAGACAACATTTTCCGCAACCTCTACGAGAAGACCTGCCGTGCAGCGATGGGGCGGGAGCGATAACTCCTTTATTTATAGAAATCCCAGGAATATGCTTCCTGATTATCATATTTTTCTGCTTGCTGTTTAAGATACGTCCAGTAGGTGCCTTCGTGAATATTAATTCCGGTCTCCCTTAACGCTGCGATCACATCGTCATGGCCTGGCGGGCACCCCGTCACATTTATGGCCTTCCGGATATTCTCATTCTCCCTATTTGCCGCAATAATACAATTGCCGATAAGAATAGTGTTCTCATACCCGGGCCGCGCCTGCATTTTTTTGCCGTTGAGGACTTCAACGTTAGGAAGGGGTTCGCCCTTAAATGCCGACAGAACAAGGATATTGATCATGTTCGCAAAGGGGGAACAGCCGGAACAGAGCGTTTCATCATACTTTGGCACCGCCGTACCAGTCACGCCGAATTTTTCGAAGACGGAGGGGCCTGTATTGTCTTTGGTCCATCCCCAGTCCCACTTGAGAGGTTGGACATGATTTTCCAACGCCTCACCCCGGATTTCATAATCGTTCAAGGTTAAGGACTTGTTGTGACGTGCGCCGTACGCAACGAAATGGGGAATATCCTCAGGGTTGAAGCCTATGGTTTTTGCTGCCACCATGTCTGCGGCAAGAATATTTCGGGAGGCAACGATAATGTCTTTTCTGAAGGCATTTCCAAAATGAAGCGCTCCTCTTTCCAAGGCATAAATTCCATCCACAATGGTAAGGGCCGGTTTCGCATAATCGGCAACGAAGGTGAAACAATTCTCTAAACCGAGACCCACATGGTGACAGAGTTTTTTAGAGGAAGTTTTCAGGCAGCCCTTGAGATTTTTTAGACCCAAAGATACTTTTGTTTGAGCATGGGTTTTCAGCACGGGTACGTTGATGAGGAAATCAGATTCCGCTACCTCTTGTGCCAGGTGGAGCGTGAGAGCGTTCGAGGTCTTGATGGTTACCGAATCACTGGCATTGAAATCGATGAGCGTGATCCCGTATTTTTTCACGAGTTGCGGATATCCGAGACCCGCGTAGGCCGCCATGGTGCCCACGCCTTTTATAAATTCAACGGAACCTTCGCCAACGGATATATCGTTACACCCGCAATCCTTGAGAAGAATGATTAAATCTTCTATGAGCCGCGTCGTAGTAAAAACGCCGAACGGTGCGATTGTATACTGATCATCCCAGGTAACGAGATTTGGTTTTATAAGAACCTTCGCATGCGCATCCAATCTATCAAAGCCGCCGCACAGCGTGAGTGTGTCTTTGAGGGAATGGGGGCTGCCGGTGTATTTTACCAAGGAGACTAATGGTTTCATGACGGATTCCTTTGCTCTTAAACAAGATCTGAAAGTCTAGCTTCTTTCTTGTGCAATACTGAAGAGAACGCGCATAAGACCACGGCTTCCGCTCTATTTAGCCGATAACTATGTGCCGCCCCAGTTCTTCTGCTTCCTTCAATAATGCTTCGTTTTTCTTGATTTCTCCGGCATCCATAGCGCTTCCATACACAATCCCGGAAATATGCGCCTTTACATATCCGAACGCGTCCTGAAATGTTCGGAGAGCATTGACGCAACCGGATTTAAACGGGTCGGTATCCCCATAACTCATGGCGATGGCGATCCTCTTGCCCCCAAACGCCTCCCCGGCACGCGGGATCAGTGCAAAACAGCGATCCATCCACAGTTTTGTCTGCGCGGACACGGTAAACCAGTACACAGGACTGGCAATTACCCACGCATCCGCTTCCATCAATTTTTTATATACACTCTGCATGTCATCCTTGATAGAGCACCCCTTACTGTTCGGCTTCTGGCATGCATAACACGATTTACACGGCGCGATTTTCATTCCATGGATATAGAGCGTTTCCACTCTTGCGCCTACTGACTTTGCCCCTTTGGCAATCGTCTTCGCCAGGATGGCACTATTCCCTCTTTTCCTCGGGCTGCCGAGCAGCACAAGAACATTTTTCACTTCTTTCTTTTTGGTCATTTTTCCCTCCTATCACAAAGAACCTGCTCCATTACATTTCATGAAAAATCACAGGAAATCCAGCCTTTCGCCAGGCATCAAATCCTCCTGCAAGAGGCCTTATTTTTTCGATGCCATCCTTTCGCAAACGTATCGCCACCCGGGCGCTCGACGCCTCGCTCGGTCAGGTGCAATATAAAACCACCTCTTGATCCAAGGGGATGTTGTCCCGGCGCGTAAGATTTTCCGGCGCCATGCGAATGGCTCCGGGGATGGTGTAGGGGTCTGCCTTAAAGTCAAGGGAGCTGCGGAGATCAATAACGGTAATGTCTTCGCCTGTATCGAGTTTGGATTTCAGTTCTTCCGGTGTTATCCGGGAAATTGACAGTTCATGGATGAATTGCACGCGGCGGAAGTATTTCCACGCTATGTAAATGGCAAGCGCTGCCATGAGAAGCCAGAAAAAAGTCCTCCCCATATGGCTGGCATAGAGGAGGAGATCATCCAAGGCATCACTGAAGATATAGCCTACACCGATATAAGAAGTGACCCACAACAATGTCCCGAGGCTGTTGAACGCGAAAAATCGCGAAAAACGCATCTGCACAATACCCGACATGGATGCGACGACCGCATCAAGCCCGGGAACGAACTTGCAATATATAAGCGATTTTGCCCCGTGGCGCCCAAAGAGGTCTTCCGTCTGGCGGACGCATGAATCAGGTTCCAGGGACAGCCGACAGAGAAGGACCAACACGCGGTTTCCGAGACGACGGCCCAGATAGTAGCGAAAAATATCACTGCTCGTCGATGCTGAAAAGGCGACGAAAAGTGCGACATAGAAATCCATCTGTCCCATGCCCGCGATTGTCCCCGCAGTGATTAATATGGGCACCGCAGGAATCGGAATCCCCGCCTGAGACAGAGACACCCCCGCAAACAGAATCGAGTATCCATGGAGAAACAGGAATTGTGTGATGTCGTTCATGGCGATTTATTAAAAAGTCAGCTGCCGCCTGCAAAAGCGGATTTCTCTCACAATTCTCGAGAGGAATAGTAAATTATAGGAGTGTAGGTAGTGCATGTCAACATTTTATCTCCAGAGACTCAAATGGAATATCCGAATAGGCATGTTTCGATATGCCGGTACGGATAACGTTACCACTATTTTTCCGGTGTGATACGCCCAGGGAAAAATCTGTCGACAACTTCTTCTACTTCCTTGAGCCATTCTCTGCGTACCTCCGGAGTACTCGTGACGATAACGCGAAACACTTTCCGATAAAAAGTTGTTACGCCGCAGAGGCCGAAAATACACTCTTTCCATATGGTTTCCAGGGGATCGCCGAATATGCTCATTTCTCTCTCGTGGGGTGTATTCGATGTGTTGAATACAACGGCCGCAGAGGCTTTCAGCAATCCTCTGGGAGTCCCTTCACCGCTGTCTCCTTCAAGAAATTCATACGCCACTCCGGGCCGGAACACTCTGTCAATCCACCCCTTCAGAATCGCGGGCGGCTGTCCCCACCAATTCGGATGTACTATGACAAATCCTTCTGCAGAAACTGCTTCAGCACAATGCCTCTCAAGAACAGGTTGTAAAAAAGTATCCTTGGGAAGTTCCTCATTCGGGAGAAGTGGTTCAAACCCCTCCCCGTAGAGATCATGAAACAACACCGTGTGCCCGTTTTTTCGTAACACCTCTGCAGCAGTATCAGCAATAGCGAGGTTGAAACTCTCTGCATTTGGATGTGCGACAATCAGTACTATATTCATGATTGTTAACCTTGGTAAAACATGGGCGTTCTTATGTTTAACAATGGTGACACAATGTTTTGTTTATTGACGAAAGAGATGGCGTCGGTAAAAGGCCAATTCGGCAATTGAGGCCTGCACGTCATAGTAGGCATCATGGCGGCTGAATGAAGCAGGTAAGACTGCGTCCGGGAAATAACGGCGAATCATATCAGGATTGCCTTTGTCAAATTCTCTATCGCTCCTAAGCAATTTCCATTCAAGCTTTAGTGCGGTGACATCAAGATGACGATAATTCAGGCGGCTCAGGAAGCGGGGCAAAAAACGGCGAATGAGCGCCCTATCCTCATGAATGCTGTTTCCCGCTAAGACCGGCCGTTTTTTCTCTATTGCGGCAGGAGGACAGGCG
The DNA here is from genome assembly GCA_017885225.1 of Syntrophaceae bacterium. Taxonomy (GTDB): domain Bacteria; phylum Desulfobacterota; class Syntrophia; order Syntrophales; family UBA2185; genus UBA2185. Next base: position 6,040 of record JAFNGM010000211.1, read on the forward strand.
ACTTCATCTATATACGATGCGAGACGGTAATCCGCTTCAGCAATATCCACCGCCTCGGATGACCGGCAGGCGCGCACCAATTCCGGTAGATTCTGCTCAACCCACGGGCTCAGTGTTTCGCCGTCAGGGAACTTGATCGTCAATCGCAGATCGCGCTCCCGCGGCAATACACGACGCAGTGTGGTGTCTGTAATTACCGCTGCAACCTGAAGCAGCGACGCCGTCTCCAGTTCGAGACTTGAGTACTCCGTGTCAAACCAGACATAGAATCTATGTTCATTATCCGACTGCACCTTCACCTCTCTCCTCTAAATATCTTATGTCGAACTGTACACAACATTACACCGGATTGTTAACTTTCCTTTATAAGTTTTCTGCTCGATTATCCGGATAACGCTGCTGGATGAAGTGGATAAATTCAAGACAGGAAAAAAATATCTCCACAATATCGGGGTCAAACTGCGATCCCGCCCCCTCTTCAAATATTTTCAGCACTTTGGTTTCATCCCAGGCTTCCTTATAAACCCGGGCGGAGGTGAGGGCATCATATACGTCAGCAACCGCAACGATTCTTCCGAAGATGGGAATTTCCTCGCGGGATTTTCCCCTCGGCTGCCCGTCAGGATTCTCATAACCCTTTAGGGGCAAACCCGTCCGGTAATTCACATGGCCCGGATATCCCTTGCCGTCCCACCGTTCATGATGGTTCAACGCGACAGTAGCAGCAGCTCTGTCAAATGCGGAAAGGCCTTCTAAGAACAGTCTTGCTCCCTGAATTGTATGCTGCTTCATGATATTGAATTCCTCCACGGTGAGCTTCGCGGGCTTTTTCAAAATTGTATCGGATATGGCCACCTTGCCTACATCATGGAGCATAGCAGCCATGCGGAAAATATCCCGGTTTTTCGTCAGTTCCTTGCCTTCAACACCCCTCCTTCGTGCCCATCTTTCATACATTTCGATGGCATAACTGGCAACACGATTGACATGGGCCCCTGTCTCCAGAGGATCCCTCATCTCCGCCATTTTGATCGTTCGGAGAATAATATTTCTGGTCAGTTGAGCACGTTCAAGGGCAACCGCAGCGGTATTTGCAAAGTGCATCAGCATTGGCTCCTCTTCGGGCAAAAAAGGAACAACTTGGCCCTGTTGATCCTGGGCATTAATGATCTGCAGAACTCCGATTCTTTCGCCCTCTGCGGTATTAAGAGGGACCGTAAGGACTGATTGTGTGGAATAGCCGACGCGTTCATCAAAGCTGCGGTTAAAACAATACGGGACGGTGGACGGTAACTTCCTCACATCTTCTATATTAAGTATACGCCCTGTTTTGCCAACAAAACCGGCGATGCTGTTTTCGTCAATGGGTATGGTAAAATTTACATATGCGAGTTTCTCATTGGGCGGAAGTTTCCGCTGCAGAGTGTCGTTTTGTGTGTAAGCAAATATGAGGGTTTCGAAATCTTTGAGATATATGGAACCGGCATCGGCATTCACAAAACGCCGGGCCTCGGTAAGTATGTGCTCCATGAGGATATCGAGATCCTTGGACTGGCCAAGCTCTATACTCAAGTGGATTAATGTGTGCAGTTTTTCGCTCTCTGTCAGCATAGGCAACCGTTTTTATTATTCCCTCATACGGTTTATAATGTCTCCAGCATTACAGGTCTTACCTGCTTTTATCATTTTCATACTCTTTGATCCACCCATATTTGTCTCTGATACGATCCACAGGCCAGCCGTCCGGATATTTTCCACCATCCTGCGGTTGATGTTCGTGAGCGTGTCAGCGTCAACGACAGGATTAAAAGTGCCCATCAATTTCCCCATGAACCGGTTTTCGCTTCGCACGTGTTCAGGGAAAAATCAGGTTTGCACTATCGGAATTTATTCTTTGAACGTCCCGTCGGCGATGAATCATGTTTCAAATCCTGATAGTGTATCCCGGGGCAAATCTTCGTTCTTGCGTTCAAGCTCAGCAATCACCTGGGCACCCAATAAAAGGATCAACGCTGCAGCCTCTATACTGAGAAGGAACACCACGGCGGTGGCAAAGGAACCATAGATTAAATTTACCAGAGACACTGCCGAGTAATACCAGATAAGGACGCGGCGGGTAATTTCCCATAACACCGTAGCGGTGATTCCTCCTATTAATGCATGATGGAAGGTAATACGACCGACGGGCATAACCAGATACAGGGAAGTGAGCATAAGTACCTCCCCCATCATCCCTATTATATAGAGCGCAATTCCGGGTGCACGTTTAAGACTCAATGCCCACCCGAAAACCACCAGTTTCATGTCCTCCAGCGTCTCTAATGCCCCCGCGATGAACGATACCAGCAATATGCCCAGCGCCAGCAGAATGATATACACATACGGAATGACGGCAGACGTTAAAAAATGGCGGCGCAGTATTCTGACACGATGGAAAAAGATCACCGACATGGCGTTCTCAAGAGTCGTAAAGGCAATGGAACTGAAGAACAGCATTATCAGTAATCCGATAATACCAATCACTTTGCGGTGTTCGATGAATGCCTGTGCATGTTCGGTCAAAATCACCGCAGAGCCCGGCAACGCCATTTCCATGTATGTCGATATGGTGGTGAACAGTTGCTCTTCACCAACAAAATGAGACAGTACGATAAGGATCAGAATCGATAAGGGTATAAATGATAGAAGGGTGTAATAGGCGACAGCGCCGGATAACAGCAAACCCTGATTACGCTTGAAACCACGCAACACGTCTATACAAAAGCTGATGATTCTCCCAGATTTCCATATTATATGTTGCAGCCTGTTCACTATTGCATCCTTATAAAAATCTATACCCTCGTCAACTGCCGGTACTTGATTCTGTGCGGCTGATCGGCGGCGGCGCCAAGGCGGGCTTTTCTGTCCGCTTCATACTCGGAGTAATTTCCATCAAACCAGACTGTCTTGCTATCCCCCTCAAAGGCAAGGATGTGGGTAGCAACACGGTCTAAAAACCAGCGGTCATGGCTTATAATGACGGCGCAGCCGGCGAATTCCTCCAAGGCCTCTTCCAGGGCCCGCAGGGTATTTACATCGAGATCATTGGTCGGTTCGTCCAAGAGGAGCACATTCGCCCCCTCTTTCAGCATCCGCGCCAGATGGACCCGGTTCCGTTCGCCTCCGGAAAGCGTGCCTACCTTCTTCTGCTGATCCGTGCCGGAAAAATTGAATCTCGCCACATACGCACGAGAGTTTACCTGGAGATTTCCCAGGTGGATTGTATCCTGACCATCAGAAATCACTTCCCAAATAGTTTTATTGGGATCGAGAACATCGCGACTCTGATCCACATACGTCAGCTTGACCGTTTCCCCGATTCTGATCGTGCCGGAGTCCGGCGTTTCCTGACCCGTAATCATTCTGAACAGAGTCGTTTTTCCTGCGCCGTTCGGGCCAATAATTCCTACAATTCCACCGGGGGGGAGAGCGAAGGACATACGCTCCACCAGAAGCCTGTCACCGTATGCCTTGCTGACGTTTTCGGCCTCAATTACCACCTTGCCCAGCCGGGGTCCGGGGGGAATATAGATTTGCAGGTCTTTTGCATGTTTTTCGGTTTCCTGTCTGAGAAGATCTTCATAAGAATTAATGCGGGCCTTTGATTTCGCATGCCTTCCTTTTGGCGACATTCGTATCCATTCCAGTTCGCGCTGGAGCGTCCGCTGCCGTTCGGTTTCCCTCTTTTCCTCCACCTGCANNCCCTGAGCCCGATCCAGCTCCAGGATCCAACCCGCCACGTTGTCGAGGAAATACCGGTCATGGGTTACCGCGATGATGGTGCCCGGATAGCGCTGCAGGTGATGCTCCAGCCAGGCAACCGTTTCGGCATCAAGGTGGTTTGTCGGTTCATCCAGAAGGAGTATGTCCGGCTTTTGCAGAAGAAGCCTACAGAGCGCCACACGCCTCCTTTCCCCGCCGGAAAGAACCCTCACCGGGGTGTCTCCGGGGGGGCAGCGCAGGGCGTCCATGGCCATTTCCAGCCGCGCATCCAGATCCCATGCATCCAGGGCATCAAGTTTTTCCTGAACCGCTCCCTGACGATCAATGAGTTTGTTCATCTCTTCGTCAGACATCGGTTCGCTAAACTTTTCGGTGATCCGGTTGAATTCATCGAGGAGGGCAACGGTCTCCTGCGCGCCTTCTTCCACAATATCCCTCACAGTCTTTGTGTCATCCAGGTGCGGTTCCTGTTCTAAAAATCCGACGCTATACCCGGGAGAAAGGATCGTCGTGCCGTTGAATTCCTGGTCCACTCCCGCCAAAATGCGCAGGAGAGAACTCTTGCCGGAACCGTTAAGACCGAGGACGCCGATCTTCGCACCGTAGAAATAGGAGAGATAAATGTCCTTGAGCACCGGCTTCTTGTCGTAATACTTGCCTACCCCAATCATGGAGTAGATGACTTTTGTCGTTTCATTCGCCATATATACTCATAATCTCCTTTCGTAAGTGCGAACATTGATCCCATATATTCTCCTTGGCGCACTGCAATACACAAACATCTCCTATTGTGATCCGTCCTCTGAATCAGCAAGATAACAGTCAATTATTTCGGACGTCCGTGTTATAAGTTCACCAAAAGCTCTCTCGCTGCCGTCATTTCCCATCGTGAAAGGAACAACCTGCACGGGGGAGAAAAATACCTTCTGTAACATTTCTACGGTTTCGTTTTTTCTCTGCTCAACTTTTTCCCCTGAACTATATCTATCCCCCTTCTGCTCGTTGTATCCGAAATCGTCGATAAGCAACACGCAGCGTATTTCGCTTAAATTCAAACCGGTTTTCAGGATATCCCAGAACCGGGAATCAGCCTTATGGACGCCAAGGTCTGCAGAACAGGCAACAACTACTCCCGCATAGTCAGGATTGGCAAAATCATCTTTCGCTGTCACTGCCTGAATCCGTAATTCATGGAGAAATCGCAGAATATACCCGGTTGCTTCGGCGTAATGATCCGTCGCAACGATCACTTTTACGGAAGGATGGCTTTGTAATTTAAAAAAAATAGGCTGCCAGCGCTGATCAATGCGGGAGTGGCTGAGGTAACTGTCTACAAAAAGAGATGCCGCGTCAGAAATTTTCACGTATGGGACGATGGACCTATTGTGATAGAGGAGAGCGCTGATCCTGTCCCCTATGACCTTTTTATAGCCCGCGGCAGTTGTGCTCCCCTCCTGCCAGGTAGGATTGACGATCTCACCCCAGAATATTTCCGGGCTCTCGATTCCCAGATCCACTAATCCGCTCTCTTTGAATTGCTTCTTTAAGAAGTCAGGTCTGGCAAATAATGTGGACTCCAGACTGAGGGTTCCTGAGTAATCAAAGATTACGAGCTTTACCGGCACCATCATAGAAGCTTTTCTTTATGTCGATCTCTTTTCCAGGGCAGCCTGAATAATGTCACGGAGTTCGCAAGTGGCTTTTAACGGATCGAGAGCCGCGCAGATCGCTGAAACGACGGCGATACAGTCTGCACCTGCCATAATTACATCATGAGCGTTCGATGCATTGAGGCCGCCGATGCCGACAAGCGGATGATGCGAATAAGCCTTGATTCTCGCCAGTCCCTCCAGTCCCCAGTTCCCTTTTGTATCGGCTTTCGTCGGCGTTTCAAAAACGGGACTGACACCGAGATAGTCGATGTCTAATTCCTGCGCCTTCACCACATCATCCCATGTTTCCACGGAAAGTCCGATGATGGACTGCGGCCCCATGAGCTTCCGTGCTGCCGCGTACGGCATGTCATCCTGGCCGATATGGACACCCTCGGCTTCCACCGCAAGGGCCAC
>JAFNGM010000211.1:11878-28146 GCA_017885225.1 Syntrophaceae bacterium
GATCCGCATAATGCGCGGTCCGTGACCAAGTAGAGCCCCCGCATGATTAACCATCTACGTTGAGATAATTATGTATATCATCTGCTGAAAGTCTGTAAAGAACATCATAAAAACGGACCTGCAGACTCCCCGGTCCTTGTGCGTCAGCTGCGGCAATTTCGCCGGCAATACCCATAACGGCCATTGCCTGGGCTGCCGCCTCTGCAAACGTATGGTTGACGGCAGCAAAGGCACCGCATAGAGCCGTGGCTATACAGCCCATACCGGTGACCCTGGTCATCATGGGATGGCCGTTCATGACTTTCGTTATGTCGTTCCCATCAATAATGTAATCAGTTTCGCCACTGACACAGACAACACTCCCGTAAGTCTTGTTTATCTGATGCGCCATGTCAACGGCGGTATGAGAGGAGGTGGTACTATCCACCCCTTTTGTTTTCGCATCTTCTTTCATGATCGCCATTATTTCCGAAGCGTTACCTCTGATAATCGCAGGCGTGACTTCCTCAAGCAATTCTCTCGCGGTGCCTGTACGGTAGGCAGTTGCCCCCGCGCCGACAGGGTCGAGAACGATCGGGATGTGCATCTTTTTTGCCTGGTATGCGGCCCGGAACATCGCCCGTATCCAATGGGGGCTCAGAGTTCCTATATTAATGACCAGTGCACCTGCGATGTTCACCATTTCTTCAACCTCTTCTTCCGCATGAGCCATAACCGGCGATGCCCCAATAGACAGAAGCGCATTGGCCGAGTTGTTCATGACAACATAATTAGTGATATTGTGCACTACTGGTGATTTTTCTCTGACCTCTTTTACACATGACCATATCCTGGAAGCAGAAATCTTCATTGCCTAACGCCCCTTTCATCACTGGAATGAGTGTCGGAATGTACCATATAACGCATCGGAATGTAAAGGAACTGGTATAATTTGTATATTTTTATCCAAAAGTTGCATTATTAATTCGAGTATAGTAGCGTTAACCGCACTATGAATTCAAGGTCAAAATGAATGTATCTCTTTCCTTTGCCATGATCGGATCCCTTGCATGAGTAACGACGCAGAACTTTTTGGAACCCTGAAAAGAAATGAAGATATTGCGAAGAAATTCTTCGAAATCGAAACGAGCATTCTATCAATCCTCAATTTCAAGGACTTTCTGGAAAAGCTATTAACAGAAATCCGTGATAAACGGGATATTCCCTATGTTTGGATATCATTGATTGCAAAGAGTGATGTTGCCGATTTGATACAAAAATCAGCAACATCGGAAATCCTGGCGGAGCGGGTAAATCTTATTGATAAAGAGGTGTTCCTGAAGCTTATCAGAAACAAAACAGATCCCATCCTCGTTAGTAATGATTTTAAAAGCTTACGCTCATTGATCCCCCTGCAGTATAAGCATCATATCCGCTCTCTTGCCATTGCACCTCTGACACTTGATGGTGAAATCATCGGCAGTCTTAACCATGCCGACACATCCCCGCGTCGATACCAGCCAGACATGGACACAACCCTACTGAAAAGGCTCGCGATTATCGTTTCGATCTGCCTGTCAAATGTTATGGCCCATGAACGGCTCAACTACCTTGCGTCGAGAGATTCTCTTACGGGATTGCTGAATCGCAGAACTCTGGAAAATATCCTCAAAAGGGAAATAGAGCGCGCTCTTCGGTACAGGACGCCTCTCACCGTCGTCTTTATCGATGTGGATGATTTTAAGATGGTGAATGACCGCTACGGTCATAAAGCCGGCGATGATGTGTTGATATACGTGGGAAAAAATCTGTCAAACATGACACGCGGCAGTGATATAGTCGGCAGATTTGCAGGCGATGAGTTCATTATCATCCTTCCTAATACGCCTCTTAATGAATCACATGAATTGGCGAATAGACTGAAGTTTTTTTTCATTCAACATCCTCTTGATTACGAAGGCATCCCGATCCAGGTTTCCATTAGCTTTGGATTATCTTGCGTAGAATATGATGCGATCGACGATGTAGCGTCCCTGCTCAAAAGGGCGGATACGCTGCTCTACGAGGCAAAGAAGAAAAAAATGTTATATGGTAAACAGGATTAACTTTCTGCAAGATCGAACGCTCGGGAAGTAAATTCTTCGGGAATCAATTCTGTCTTCATTTGGGTGGTCAGGTCGGCGACTCCCATATACTGGCCAGATGCAGCAATCACAATCTCTAATTTTCCCTTGTCATCGACGACAGCAACTCCGCCGGATGTCCAATAGAAAAGCCTGGAACTGATATTCCCCCTCACTTTTTCACCACGCCCTAATACAACGAGCTTTTCCCCAACGTGGACATCCCGGTAAACAGTGAAGCCGATGCGGACCGTCACCGCTCCACTTGCAGAGGCCATGAAACCGGCCCATCCCATTGTTTCATCCAGGAGTGCGAGCAATGCGAGAGGATGTATGATACTGTTTCTCTCGAAGAGATAAAAAGTTTCTTTATCCCCGTCTTCGAAGCCGACCGTGGAAACTACGAGTTTTCCTGACCGGTAATCGTTCAGAAGGTAAAAACCCCTTTTGAGGCCGGGGGAACCGCGCTCAATACCACAGACGAAACAATTTCTATAGTGAGGAAGCTGTATAAGATTATTTTCAATGTGCGAAAAATTGTCGGGAATGTATGATGCAAAAACATCTTTTCTGTGAGAATCGCTGTTTCTGTATCCCACTGTAGCCGATATATACGGGAACGCATTTCCTTCAACAATGATTATTCCTTCCGCCCCGCTCTCTGTGGGAGACACCTTGATATTGACCTCATCCCCGGTTCTTACACGCGCTCCCCCCATGCGAAAATCTGCCGACAGCGGATTACGCAAATCTTCCCTCTCAGGATAATTACCAAGAATCGTGACGAGCTCCATGATTGCCCCCATGCCGCCGCCGCCGTGAGGAATGCCAATCCATCCTTCCAAGTGAGCATCCATGAAGAGAGACGACCGGACACATGTATCATTCCGACACACATCAGGCCTGCGAAACAAAAAATCCCTTACAAAATCCGCTGGTCCATTGATTTTTTGATAACCGGATATGGCAGATGAATTGTGAGACATGATGGCTCCCGATAATTCTCTCTCACATGTAAGACAATTTTCATTGAGAATTGGGAAATAGTAAAGAAGTCAGTCTTATATGTCAATCAATTTGACACGTTTACATTACTATTTTTCTGTGAAGACGAGCTCCTCCCACCTTACTTTTATGAGATGGTATTAAGAAGAATCATGGCCGTCAGCCTGGAGGGAATAGGACAAAAAAGCTCAAAAAAAAGGATGTCATGTATATATCTTCGAGTGACACAGTAATTATATATTCTTGCATATATGGCGCAATAGTATACGTTGGTAAGAGGCCTTATTGTAATAAGGTAATCGTTTTTTCAGACACCGTTTCATCGTGATAGGAGGATCTATGCCATACGTAAATATCAAGGTCACAAGGGAAGGAGTCACACCTGAGCAAAAAGCGGAACTTGTGCGGGGCGCAACTAAACTCCTGGTCGATGTCCTGGGGAAAAACCCTCACACCACTGTGGTGGTAATCGAGGAAATCGATACTGACAACTGGGGAATCGGGGGAGAAACAGTGACCGAGCGACGAAAAAGTAAACTGTAAAGGCGCTTTTCTTTGCATCTCCTGAAATAATGCGCCAATACCCATACTTCTCGCTGATACTTATAATATCCGAACAGGGTCAATTCCTGATTTCAAAATCTGCAATACTCTGCCTGGAATGCATGTATTCTTTATTCTCAGTGCGTATGCTGATGCTTAAAAACCAAGAATCCGAGCAATGAAGCTCTATTGATAGGGTTCTAACACCTTTACCGCGGTACTATTTCTCACAAGTTTTTTGAGATAAACTTGATCATCTGCCTGAAGACCCCTTCCAAAATTTCCCTTGTGATAAAGTAGTCTGGCATTTGACGATAAAAATGATCTGTGATTGCTTTCGCGGTCGCATCGATGTCACCGCCGCAGCTGCGGTATAAATCTTCCATATTCGCTTTCCATTTATGCCCCTCTTCGATGGTCATTGCAGCGAATCGGGCAGCCTCATCCCCGGTGATATACCCGTAATGATCGGCGCAGAGATAGGAAACCGGCAACAATTTCAATTTTTCAAGGCTTTCCAGATACTGTGTGATATTTGTATTCATGGAGGGAAAACAAAAATTCTGATAGGCAACTCCAGCTGCATCGGAGGCGAATAAGGTCCTTCTCTCCGGCTCGAATGCGGTAAGAGAGCAATTGGAATGGCCCGGTGTCTCTAAAATAGACAGGGTGACATCACCGAGATCTATGCTGTCGCCTTCAGCGAGTATAATGCCCGTGATATCATCACGCCATTCCATATCGTAGGAATTGAGAATCCCTTCAACCCCGACCTGCCTTTCACTGAGCCTGCTGAAGCTGTTAATAACCTCAACAGCCTTGGGCATGGCCAATATCTTCCAGGCCGGTGCTGAGGCATAGACATCGATTCCGGGGTAGTTTCGCGTAAAATAGGGTACAATGCCCACATGATCGAAGTGTGAGTGAAGAATCAGGATCTTTCTGATTTTTGACGCTTCTATCCCATATTCCCTCATCTGCTGTAGCACGTCCGGGAGTATAAAGCTCATCGCCCCGTTGATCATAACCGATCCATGTTTCCCTTCGAGTATATACACTCCTGCTTCCTCACGACCCAGGTACCAGAGATGTTCAGTTATTTTTCCTGCCTTGCGAATGCGCATACACCTTACCTCTTATTCACCCGCTTTTTCCAACCTTGCCAGTCTTTCTTTTATTTCATCAAGCTCTTTGCGTGTGGGGATATTCATACGGTTCAGGAAACCCGTTACCCACTGCTCCATTTTTCCTTCCAGGTCTTTCTTTGCCTGCTTTGACTTTTCGACATACTCGTTGACAGCTTCCCGTGCCTCCTTTTCTGTCATTTCTCCCTTTTTAACCAGTTCATCCGCAAACTCCTGGATTTTTTCCGTCGTCACAATTGCCAGCCCCGCACCAGCGAGGGTCATTTTTCTGATGAAATCCAACATGGCAATCCCTCCTTCGTGTGAACACGTTCTACCGTTTCATTGTTCTAAACTTTTTCCCTTGCAAAGAATACGAAAAGTAATTTTTTACCTATATTTTTTGGGCCCCTGAAATGATCGTTCCCGTTACAAGCCCATTCTCCTGTTTCACTTTAAAGTTATTAGTAAAAAATGTCAATCTATTGGTCTTGCTCTATTTTTCTTACAAGGCAATTGCACTCTTTCCCCCCATATGATAGACAGCGGTACCGGAGATTCAGTAATCACATGAATCAAGGAGTATGTATGGAAGCAACTGAACTGATCAGGAAGGCAAGGAAAGCAGGAAGGTCCGCCCTGACGGAGGCGGAATCAAAGCAGCTATTGCAACATTACGATGTGCCTGTCGTCGATGAAGTGGTGGCGACATCTATGGATGAGCTTTTTTTGAAAGCCGAGAGAAAAGTTTACCCCTTGGTTTTGAAAGGCCTTGGCACCCGGCTGACACATAAGACAGAACGTGGCCTTGTAAAATTGAATTTGAAAAACTCCGAAGATGTGCGTAACGCTGCTATGGAAATAAAAGAAGCTGCCGGTGTTGATCTTGAAGGGTTCCTTGTGCAGCCCATGGTGGAGGGAAAACGGGAATTTATGGCCGGGCTGTTTCACGATGCCCACTTTGGGCCGATCGTTATGTTTGGCCTGGGCGGTATTTTTGCTGAAGCATTGAGTGATGTGGTGTTTCGAGTTGCACCGATCGACGAAATGCACGCACGCGACATGGTACATGAAATCCGGGCGGCAGACTTACTGAAAGATTTTCGCGGTGAACACAAGGTTAACGAAGATCAGCTTGTACATACCCTTGTTGGATTATCCAGGTTGGGTATTGAACACCCGGAGGTGAGAGAGGTTGATGTCAATCCTCTGCTTGTCAGCCCGGATGGTCGGGTGACCGCGGTAGATGCGCTTGTCGTCCTTGGCGATACGCCGTTAAACAAGCCTGTGCGGCCGCATGTAGATCAGAAGGAAATCTGGAATATTCTCCATCCCAGGTCAATCGCGTTTGTCGGCGCGTCGGCGGCATTCGGCAAGTGGGGATCCGTACTTTTCACGAATGTCATCGCCGGCAATTTCCGAGGAGAGATTTACCTGGTCAATCCAAAAGGCGGTAATATCGCAGGAAGGCCTGCATTTAAATCGCTCACAGATATTCCCGGTCCCGTAGACCTTGCCGTGGTGACGGTTCCCGCGGCGAAGGTCATCGGCCTGATCCCCCAGTTACGGGAAAAGGGCATCGGGGGCATGCTTCTGGTAACGTCTGGTTTCAGCGAAACCGGGAAAAAAGGTGTACGCCTGGAAAAGAGGCTGATGGAAGAAGCACATGAGGCCGGCATTATTATTCTTGGGCCCAACACGATGGGAATATGCAATCCCCATGATAATTTATTCTGCACATACCAGAATGTGCGGCCAAGGCCCGGCTCAACCACATTGGTCACGCAATCCGGTAATCTTGGAACTCAGCTTCTGGTATTCGCGGAAAATGAAGGAATCGGCATCCGCGCGTTCATAGGGTCCGGGAATGAAGCGATGATCACTATTGAAGATTACATGGATTGCCTTGAGTTTGACGACCTGACCAAAACGGTAGTTTTATATATAGAAAGCCTCAAAGACGGCCGTCGCTTCTTTGAGACAACAAGGAGGATCTCCCGAAACAAACCTGTTCTCATGCTTAAGGGCGGTCGGACCCGGGCCGGCCACCGCGCTGCCGCAAGTCACACAGGTGCACTGGCTTCTAATATNNCATTTTCATCATTGCCGCCGGCAAAAGGCAAAAGGGTCGCCATTATGACATTAGGAGGAGGCTGGGGTGTTGTTACGGCAGACCTCTGTGCTGAGCATGGTCTGGAAGTACCAGAACTCTCGCCGGATATTATTTCGCGAATTGATACGATTCTTCCACCATACTGGAGCCGCTCCAACCCAGTCGACCTGGTAGCGGAAATGGATCTCTCCATTCCTATGATGCTGGTGGAAGAGTTAGTAAAATGGGAAGGGTGTGATGCAGTAATTCACCTTGGCATTCTCGGCCGGTTGTTATTTGTAGAACGTATGATTGAATCATCTCTCGCATTAGATCCGACTGGTAACCGTNNATGGAGCGGTACGGCAAACCGATAATTGGCGTCAGCCTCCTTCTTGATGAGCATGCCCGCATTATCACAGACATAGAGGGTAGGCATTATAAAGGCGTATCTTTCCTCACGCCCGAGAGGGCGGTAAAAGCTCTTTCCGGAATGCATACTTACAAACGCTGGCTTGATCTTGAAGAGATTTCACCGCAATGTGTACCTGCTTCATAATCTAATCCACTTCTATGGGATCGGGAATTACCATCGTTCCTGTCCCCTACCGCGTGCTCATTTTGTCTGTTATTTCATTGACTTTCGGTAATACTTTGGAGTCAGCAAGCTTTTGCCCCCAAGTTATTTTTATGCTCATTGTGACTCGTTTCGATTTCAAATAGATTGGTAGCGCAGAAAAAGTACTTCTCAGGCTTTCTTGCGATCTTCCACGCGTATTTCCAGCACGACACGCCCCCAGCCCCCGCATTCTATACCGACATCGAAACAGGCTGCCCGCTTGAATCTCATCTGGTTTGGGTCAATACCAGCATACAGAAACTCCGTTGCCGTGAAAATCTGGGGCATAATAGCGCTCAACACATACACACATATTCTTTTCGGGCTGAGAGTGGTTAAAAGGTTCCCCGCACTGTCAAAATGGAGCTTGTCGCCAATCTTGTGCTGAGAGTTGCACCCATGCGATTCGACCACTTCTGCGATAATTGTCTTATTTACCAACCCGGGTACTTTGGACAGGATGTCCTCGTTGCGAGGGTTTTTCTGAAATTTTTTCATTTCCTCATCGTTATATCCCAACCTGTTTTGCATAATCTGCCACTTTTGGCTTTCCCATAATGTATCCTTACTGCTCATAAGCACCTCCATCGTCTATTGTATCAAGTTTTTTTACCTTCTTTCCCAGGATTAAAATCACATACTATCGAAGGATTCAAATTGGCTGATTTTCGCAAGAGCATCGTCACCGTTGTATTCGCTTATCACGAACAATAACATACGTTTTACGCATTGCAACCATACCAGATTTCTAAAACATTACAAATACTTTTCACGAAATCCTTGTCAAGTCACCATTTTTACTATAATAATCCAGAATAAGTAGCTTTTGCATTTTTAGCTATTCAGCAGCATGTGACAATACTCTGTTTCTGCAGGCACATCATTCAATTAAAGAATACCATACAGGAGAATGATTTTTCTTATGAAGAAGGATAATATTGCGGTTGTATTTCCGGGTCAGGGGGCGCAGCGGCCCGGAATGGGAAAGGACTTCCATGACAACGTTCCGGTAAGCCGTGAGGTTTACGAAGAGGCGTCACAGGCGGCAGGGTGGGATATTGGAGCCATGTGCTTCGGAGAGGATGACCGCCTTAATCTCACGGAATTTACCCAGCCCTGCATATTGACCACGGAAATTGCCATGCTTCGGGGATTGCAGACGCTTTTCGGATTTGCGCCGGTACTCTTTGGCGGTCACAGTCTTGGCGAATTTACGGCCCTCGTCGCTGCCGGCGCTCTTCCCCTCTCTGAAGCGGTGAGAATTGTCCAGATCCGAGGCCGTCTTATGCAAGAGGCTGTGCCTGTCGGTATCGGGGCTATGGCGGCAGTTATTTCCGACAACCTGGACATAACGCGCGTCCGACTGGCCTTAAAAGACCTTCCCCTCGATGTTGCAAATATCAACTCAGCAAATCAGGCGGTCATTAGCGGCAAAGCTGAAGCAATGCCCGATGCGGAAGCCCGGCTGCAGGACGATCTGGCAAAGGATAAACCGTTTCGTTTTATCCTGCTTAATGTGAGCGCACCGTTTCATAGTCGTTTTATGAGTACAATCGTCGAACCGTTTGGAGATACACTGCGATTTGTCGGGAAGGGAATAGATCCCGAAAAATCAGCGACCGTAACCTCAAACTTTCGGGGGGGATTCCACTCAGGGCTCTATGAGGACCTTATATACAACCTTGTGTCTCAGTTACATAACTCTGTCCTGTGGGTGGACAACATGAAAAGCATNNTGAACTGCACATCGATTACTGCTTTTTCGTCGGCCGAGAGAACGTTTGCGCGGGGCAGCTAATGGCATCAAATGGGATTTTCTTTATCGTTCTCAGCGCATTATTTCTTGTACAGGGAATATCCTCCCCTGTGTGTGGACAGTCACCACTTCTCAACACATCGGGAACTGCTTCTCCCCTCTATGGGAAGCAAGACCTTGCATCCAACAAAAAAACAGTCACACCCGTTTACGGTTTCCGTATAATAAACATCTATCCCCACGATCCCGATGCCTTCACGCAGGGACTCACATTTTACCAGGGAGACATCTATGAAGGTACGGGGCTCTATGGAAATTCATCACTGCGGAAAATTGAGCTGGCAACGGGAAAGATTTTAAAAGTGCATCATCTCCCGGCAAAGTACTTCGGAGAAGGAATCACCATCTGGCGCAATAAGCTGATTCAACTGACATGGAAATCCAAAATTGGTTTTGTCTACGACCTGCAAACCTTCCGNNGATGGGACGGCCACCCTCCGCTTCCTTAATCCACGGACATTCAAGATAGTGCGGCAGATCGAGGTTCGAGATCGCGGCAAAGCAGTGCCGCATATCAATGAGCTCGAATATGTCAGGGGTGAGGTGTACGCCAATATCTGGGATACGGGATACATTGCCAGAGTATCACCCCAGACGGGAAAGATCCTTGGCTGGATCGATCTCAGAGGGCTATATCAATTAGTCCCTAAGGGCGGGAAGGCCGATGTTCTGAACGGAATTGCGTATGATGCAAAAAATGACCGGCTCCTTGTAACGGGAAAGTTTTGGCCTCATATCTTTGAGATACGGTTAGAAAAATTACAATAGCAGGAAAATCCTGTTGTTTCATAATCGTATTTTTCTGCCACATATGCCCTTCCCTGTCTCAGGACAGACGAAGGAACAATTACTAAACCAGGGTAAATGTTTCACGTGAAACATTTTTTATTCCCTCATGGTCGGGATGAGCAATAGCGTCTATCCCCCCTGCGCCTCAACCTGATTATTGAATCCTGATAGCATGCCTGACGTGTATCGCTTCACCACAGATATGAGAAATGGGACGCTAAAAAAGACTCTTGCCGGTATCGTTAATGACCCTTTCGATCTTGTCCTGAAGCTCTCTGGGAAGTCCTTCCATTTTCACATTGAGGAATCCTCTCACAATGAGCGCTGTTGCCTCTTCTTCACTTAATCCCCGTGACATGAGATATTCTATTTCGTCCTGAGATATCTTGCCGACTGCGGCTTCATGGGACATTTCGACGCCTGCAACCCTTCCGTCAATCTCCGGAATAGCGCGTATACGCCCTTCTTCGGAAAGAATCAATCCGCTGCACTCAAGATGGGCCTTTACATCCGGCACTTGTCCAATGAGCAGGCCTCTCGCGGTGATATTTCCACCCGTAGTGATCGTTCTGGATATGATTTCCGCTCTCGCCCCTGTCGCTTCGAGAGAGACACGTCCCCCGATATCGAGATCAGCCCCTTTCGGTGCAACGAGGATTGTATTGAGTCTCGCAATCGAATTTTTTCCCATTAATCTGACAGAGGGGTACATCTGTACGGATTTTGCCATTTTCATGCACACATAATTCGACATGAACGTAGCCCCTTCTTCCACCCAGACGGTCGTTCTCGGTCTCACGACAATCTCTTCACCCCAGTTGTGGAGCATTGTTGACGTAACCATAGCTCCCTTTTTGATATAAAATTCCGATACTCCTACATGCAAACCCTTTTTGAGGTGGGGCGCCGTTGTACATCCGGTAATGATGTGGAGTTCCGAACCCTCCTCAGCGATGACCATGTTGTGTATGTTCTGGGCAATACCTTCACCGCTGATATAAAGACAGGTTTGAACGGGGTGCAGGGACTTCGTTCCCGCCATGACGCGTATAAAAAAGCCGTCATGAAAAGCAGCAGACGCCTGGGCTGTGTACTTGTCTGCATCAACATCAACAGCCTTCCACCAATAGTCCGGTAATCCGTTATATTTCCTCAGGGCATCCCTCATGGTAAGCAATTCAACGCCTTCCTGGCCCATGGAACAGTGAATGGGGGAGTGATCCTTAAGCACAAAGCTTCCCGCCCGTTCATCACGAGACGCGAGAATGCCGACTTCCGCCATATGCTTTTTTTCCCCGTCGGAAAAATGTGATAATTCAGGATCGTATTCGTGGGGTGAAGACTTACTACTGAACCTGTCAAGATCAATATCAGGACCGTAAAGGGCCTTCTTGTTCAGAGCCGCCCGTGCCTTTTCATCTAACGCTGACATCTTATGCACTCCTCATACCCTGAATTCTGTATCGTCTCAAACATTTCCCGAGGGTTGCCCTCGCATATGATCATACCGTTGAGCATGAGATGGCCTTTATCCGCCTCAAGGTAATTCAGGATGAGACCGGTGTGGGTTATTACGAGACCCGCCTTAACGCGTTGTCTCCTGAGATTTTTCTGTAGTAATTTTTTTATAACCTTTCCGATTACCTTGATATTTTCCAGATCAACTCCCGACTCCGGTTCATCCAAAAGAATGAGTTCTGGATTCTGCACGATGAGTTGAAGAAGCTCCGATTTTTTAATCTCGCCTCCGGAAAATCCCAAATTGATATCCCTCTCCATGAATTCAGTGAAATTTAAGCTGTTTACTATCTGCTCAATCGTTGCGTCATCGTTATTGTTAAATGTCTTGATGAGATCGTGTACCTTGACCCCCCGTATGGTCGGTGGCCGCTGAAATGACATCCCTATTCCCATACGAGCCCTTTCGCTGATAGGAAGATACGTAATATCCGTATCCTTAAATAGTATTTTCCCTTGAGTAACACGGCATCCGGAAAAACCCATGATTGCCATCAGCAATGTTGTCTTTCCCGATCCGTTTTTGCCGAATAGCACATGTGTTTCTCCATGATCTATCGACAGATTCACCTCATGCAGCACTTCCTTACCGGCGATTTCAACTGTCAAATTATGAATTGATAGCAACATGGTTAAACCTTCCTTTCAAGGTTGGCACTCAATGATAATTTCGCGGTTATTGTTTCCTTGAGAGAGGACATTCATCACAGCGTGGATTTCTGTTGCAAAAGAATTTCCCTGTATTCACGAGGAGGGCATGATACTGATTGTACAGAGGAACACTTGGGGGAAGATTATTCATGAACAGGTTTTGAATTTCTTTATAGGTTGCATCCGCACGAACAATTTTGTGTCTCAGTAAAATCCTTCTTGTATACGCATCGATTACGAATACAGGCTTATTTCCTGCGTAAAGGAGAATACTGTCGGCTGTCTCTTCTCCGATGCCTTTGACCGTAAGCAGCTTCCCTCTCAGGTGCCAAAGATTTTCCGCAAACATGCAATCCAGGTCACCGTTATACTCGTCATAGAGAAACCGAATGAACGCCTTTAATCTCCTGGTCTTTATATTATAGTACCCCGCCGGTCTGATAAGATCAGCAAGCTTTCTTTCATCAATTGCGAAAATCAGGTCGGGGCAAAGGCAATCCTCCGATTTCAGTTTTGATATGGCGCTTTCTACATTCCTCCAGGCTGTATTCTGGGTGAGTATTGCGCCGACAATAACCTCAAAAGGGGAATCTCCGGGCCACCAGTGGAGATCTCCGAAATACGCATTCAGCGCTTCATAGATTGCACGCAGAGAATGGCCTCGTTGCATACACGAACATTATTTAGGAAGACTCACAAAATATTTAGCCTTACCCCGCTTGATTAAGAGAAGAATGCTGTTTTTTGCACTTTTCTTCGAAATCTCCCGCTGGTAATCTTTCAGGGAAGAGATTTTTACCTTATTGACTTCCAGAATGATATCCTGGGGCTGGATACCTTTCTCATCTGCCGGGCTTCCGTCTTTGACATCAACAACAATTACTCCGACCCTGCTGGCAATACCGAGATAGCGGGCAATATCCGGCGTAATATCCTGCACGGTCATTCCGAAGTTTTCCTTCATGTCCCCTGCCGATGCCACTTCCGGTTGTTCCTTCCGCTCGGTTACGACAATTTGATATGACTTTTCCTGTCCATCCCTCAGGGCTTTCAGCTCTATCTTGTCCCCCACATGGAAGGAGGCGATTGTGAGCAATAATTCATGCGTATCTTTTATCTTTTTGCCGTTCACCTCGGTAATGAGATCCCCCGATCTCAATCCAGCCTTGTCAGCGGGATCTCCCTTGAATACCTCGGTTATAAGCGCACCACTATTATCTTTGAGTTTGAGGTTCTTGGCGATATCTTCTGTAACGTCCTGCACAGAAACACCCAGCCAGGCCCGGGTAACTTTCCCCTTGGATTTCAGATCAGGCAATATAGTCTTCGCCATATTAATCGGGATCGCAAAGCCAATACCCTGCCCCTGTGCTACGATAGCCGTGTTAATTCCTATTACCTTACCCTCCATATTGAAGAGAGGCCCGCCGCTGTTTCCGGGATTGATGGAAGCATCTGTTTGAATAAAATTGTCATAGGGACCTGCCCCTATCACTCTCCCTTTGGCGCTGACAATACCCGCCGTCACTGTCTGTTCCAGACCGAAGGGATTACCAATGGCAACAACCCAATCACCTACCCGCAGCTTTTCTGAATCGCCTATTTCCACCACAGAAAGGCTTTCACCTGATTTAATTTTTATAAGGGCCAGGTCTGTTTTTGCATCTCTGCCTACGACCTTTGCCTCGTATTCCTTCCCCGTGGAAAGTTTTACCAGTATCTTATCGGCCTGCTCAATCACGTGATTGTTCGTGAAAATATAGCCATCGGGGCTGATAATAAATCCAGAGCCGAGACTTCTTTGCTTGAATTCTCTCCTCGGCACATCACCAAAAAACCTCTCAAAAAAATCATCCCCCCAAAAATATCTATCAAAGGGTGACCTGAATTGGCCTCCGCGGCCTGTCCGGATCGTCTTCGTTGTACTGATATTTACTACAACCGGTTTGAGCTTCTCCGCGAGATCAGCGAACGACGCAGGCGCACCCGGTGCACGTGCACTTTCCGCCGAGGAAACAGCCGATGCGGTCTGAACGTTAGTACTCACAGGACTAAAAGACGACCGTAACACCTCCACAAGCGAAACAATAAACGATGCAATCAGAAAAGCCAGCAGAAACATAATAAAGGTTTTTCTGTTTTTATTTTCCATTTCTTTACCTACTACCCTCCTTCAGGTTCAAATCTCCTGCTGTAATAATTTTTTTCCGCATTAGCATATATATTTTTAAAATACCAGCATTTTTCATCTGGAAAGACATCCTCGCCTCCGTCAGTCCCTATGAATGTACCGGGCAGAAAAAGCGCGAATGGCTCCGCCTTCTGCCCGAGTACATCATGTTGTGCTGTCTACACTCCTGCAAGAGAAATCCCTCCAGCTTTGCTGTCATTATCTGGGGGAAACGTTGAATGCAGACATATTTCAGTCACCCAGCATGAGAGATTTCTCAATTTTTTTTCCCTCTGGAAGAATGTTTTCTCTGTGATCTTCATCCCGGACAGGGTTCGTTAATTGCCCTATTTTTTCTATGGTTACAGTTACCGTATCTCCCGCCTGAAGATACAGGGGAGGTTGACGCGTAAAGCCGACACCCTCCGGTGTTCCAGTCAAAATGACCGTACCGGGAAGCAATGTCATGGATCTGGACAGATCGCTGATAATTGCCGGTATATCAAAAATCATGTCTGAGGTGCTTGAGTCTTGGACGATACAACCATTTAATAGTGTACGGATTCGTAGATTCTGGGGATCAGGAATTTCGTCCCGTGTTACCAAACAGGGTCCAAGAGGACAAAATGTGTCAAAGCTCTTTCCCCTGGCCCATTGTTTTTTCTGTTTTTCAATCTGCCAGTCCCGGGCGCTCACATCGTTTGCGCACATATAGCCCATTACATAGTCCATTGCCTCGGATGGGGAAACATTCTTGACCTTTCTACCGATGATTACGGCAAGTTCCGCCTCGTAATCAACATGTTCCGGGCCTGCCGAGGGAAGGATTATTGGTGACATGTGTCCAACCACACTTGTCGTTGCTTTAATAAAAACTATTGGTATATCGGGGTAAGACACTTTTGTTTCGTCGGCATGCTTCCGATAGTTGAGCCCCAGTGCCAGTATGTTGCAAGGAAAGATCGGTGAGAGAACCTGCTGAATTTTGGCCAATTTCGAGGTGACTCTGAATTTTCCGAATATATCACCTTGAATTATACGGGCTTGATCCGGCAGCTCCGGATCATGAAGACCGTATGACAATTGATCATTGTTAGCTATAAAGCGTATAATTTTCATTAGTTAACTCCTGTCATATATTTTTTTCAATGCCCTATACAGTATTGTATGTATTTACCATAAGTTCCTTGTCAAGAACAAAGACAATATTTGCACTGGCATTTACAGTATGTTAACATTCGCTACAATTACATTAACGGTATTGAGGTGTTAATGATCCTTACGGATTCTCACGGGGGATATGCATGTCACTACCGTTCCCGTGAATGGATAAATGATGGCACTGTCATGCGCATCCTCTTCTTATAAAGATCACCATGAGTGGTTTTCAGTGAATCAATATATGTATAACCATATTTTTCCGTGAGAAAGGCAAAGTATTGAATGAATTGATAGAAAGAATTGGTAAAGCAAGCATGGACACGATGGCAACATTCCGTGATATCCTTGCTTTTGCCTTCACAATCCTTGCGAGGATGTTTCAGAAAAAAACGTATAGTAGCGCCATGAAAATGGTTCTCGTGAATCAAATTTACTTTACGTCTGTGCAGATTTTGCCTTTGTTCACGGCAATTTCAATCATCTTCGGTTCCCTTCTTATCGGCATCGTTTTTCAAATCATAAAAAACATGGGGCTTGCCGAATATCTCGGTCGCATCCTGATGGGTCTGGTTGTTACCGAACTGTCACCATTCGTGACCGTTCTATTAATTGCCCTTCGTTCAAGTTCAGCCATAAATGCGGAAATTGCCGTGATGAAGGTGAATCAGGAATTACGCA
>JAFNGM010000211.1:28181-30891 GCA_017885225.1 Syntrophaceae bacterium
GTGTATACAAATGTTTTGTTAAATTCCGCTGATTTTTATGATATAGTTATATCTCTCATAAAGTGCTGTACATTTGGCCTTTTTATTACATTAATTCCCATACGGTCCGGTTTGCACGCTTCCGACGACCTTACCAGCATTCCCGTTGCGGTCCTGCATGGTATGGTGGATGTATTTATCGCCATCGTTCTCATTGAGGTGCTGTCATTAATCCTAATCTCTATTTAACGTTGTTTGAAGATGAAGTTATGCTCGATAAGGAGCTCTCCGACTTCACTGCGAACAATAAACAAAACCTGGGATTGATTTCTCTGAATGCACCGCTTATATCTAATCTGGACGTCTGGGTGAATATTGCCTTGATCAAACAGTACCATGAGAATTTGTCAAAAAAAACCGCGAAGAGTCTGGCCCTTCATTATCTGCAAAGATACGGGATGGAGTATATTGCCAATAAAAGAAACTCTGCACTCACGCATAAAGAACGATTTATCGTCATGCTCTTGCGGGCCGCTATGGTGAAAGATGCTCTTATTGTGTTGGATAGACCTTTCATGATTATTCCGGATGTTCAGAACGATCGATTTATCTATGATGCCTTGCAATTAATTAACGATTCATTTAAAGAATGCCTTATATTTGATTACACGTGGTTTAAAGACAGGTACGGGATTATTAATGCCGAAAAAAACTGAATTCAAAGTCGGATTATTTGTCATAATCACATCCATACTGATTATCGTTGCTGTAGGATATTTGGCTTACAGTAAAGGTTTTTTTACAAGAGAATACATCTATACCCTTTCGTCGAAAACCGGAGAGGACATTTCCGAGGGAATGCCCGTGCTCTTTTCCGGCTTTAAAATCGGCAGGGTGGAAACGGTGGAACTCAATGATCAGGGTTTACTCCTGATAAAAATTAGAGTGCCGGAACAGCACACAAAGTGGATCAGGTCTAGCAGCACATTCAGTCTCTACAAACCTTTGATAGGTTCCTCCCGGCTTATCGTTACCACGGAGAATTTGAACAGCCCTGAATTGTCAACAAAAACTATCCCCGAAATTACGATCATTAATGATATCAACGAAACAATAAAAAAGGGGCAACCTACTCTCGTAAAATTAGATAAGATCGTTACAAATATTGAAAAAATTACGGCAAACCTGGCAAAAAAAGAAACCCTCATTGAGATGGCCGTGGGAACTCCGGAGAGTGCAAAATCTGTGGATGCTTCATTGAAAAAGATTAAAGATATCCTTGTAAAAACGGACGAACAACTCTATGGCGTCGACGGCACTCTGCCTTTAATCAGAAAAATCCTCAAAGATATTATTGTGAAACTTGAAAAACTGAATGCGGCCCTTGATAACGCCGTAAAAATAAGCGCGGATGCGTCCGATTCGACAAAGGATCTAAAATTACTGAGAGCCGAAATTGATTCAACAGTCAATTCCATCGGCAAACTGGTGAATGATCTTGATAAAATACTCCCTTCTAAAAAAGAACCGGAAATAAAACTTCCATGAAAAAACTTGTTATTCTTTTGATTTTTGTAATTTCACTCATCGGTTGCGGCGGTTCGAAACAAATTCCCGACTGGATCGACGATTCTCATCATCACCTGGAAAATTATAAAAAAAACTATTTAAGCGGCAAGGAGCGTATTGCCGAGTTGCAATTCAATAAAGCCGTCGATGAGATTAAAAAGAGCGGGAATCTGGAAATTCTCGGAAGGGCCTACCTCACAAAATATGCCGTGCACATCGCCGTCCTCGAGACTTTCGATGAGAGAGAATATCTCAAGATTGACACCCTGGAACCGGTTTTGCAGAACCGTATATTTTATAACTTTTTAAAGGGTTCTTTCGATAAGGTTGACGAAAGTCTCTTACCAAAACAGTATAACGGCGTGTTAAAAGTACTCCGCAAAGGTAAGTACGAGGATGCTGCGCATGAAATATCGAAAATGGAAGACCCCCTGTCCAAGCTCATTGCCGCTGGTCTCTTCATTCAAAAAAATACCTATGACGAAGGAATTTTGAAAATTGCCATTGATACCGCTTCACAGAACGCATGGAAAAAAGCACTTTTAGCCTATCTGGAGAAACTTTTATTATTTTACGAAACGAAAAAAGAAACAGAGAAAGCGGCGAACATAGCGCAGAGAATCCAGCTTATGAAAAATTAGCTGCGTTATACTATGCACATATTATTGGAATTCCCAGTTACAGGAGGAAGATATGTCAGAAGAAATAAAGAAAAAAGAGCATAACGAGGAAAAGTCATTAGAAAAAATGACGGTCAAGGAACTCAAAGCGATTGCCATGGAAATTCCGAGATCTGTTGCAGTCCATGATATGAAAAAAGCGGAATTGATAGAATTTATAAAGGAAGCAAGAGGGATCAGTGAAAAAGCGCCTGCGAAGACAGCGAAAAAGTTTGTGGAAAAGATCAAACTAAGTAAAAGCGAGATAAAAAGCAGAATAAAACAGCTTAAAGAAGAAAAAAAAGCAGCCCAGGCAGCAAATAACAGAAAAAAAACAGATTTTCTGCGCCGCAGTATAAGTCATTTAAAAAAACAATCTCGCAGATTGGCTAATGTCTGAAGTAGCTAGTGTTTTACAATTGATGATACTAATAGGTAATGGTATCTTTATAGAAAATTGATACATTTACCGGTCACATAACACGAGCATGACGAGTCCAGCT
>JAFNGM010000211.1:30945-31074 GCA_017885225.1 Syntrophaceae bacterium
CCGTCAATTCAGGATGAAACACGGTGACGAGCACGTCGGGACTCTCCGCGGCAGCAATGTAGTCATCCATCCTAAGCAGCACTTTTACCCCCTGACCTGCCCGCAAGATCTTGGGCGCCCGAATGAATG
>JAFNGM010000212.1 GCA_017885225.1 Syntrophaceae bacterium
TGGGGCATGAAGGTGTCTATAGAAAAGGCTCTGGAAAGATTGGGACAGGGGCAGGGCCTTGTTTACATTGCCATAATGGACGAACGGGACATATTTCTGGGCAGCCAGGGACAGTTGCCCGAAAAATGGGAGAAGGGAAATTTACATATAGAGGAAATCTTTGCGGGTACAAAGAAATTTGAAAGCCGGCAAATTTTTTCTCACGATAAAAAAATCCTGGAAATAGTTGCACCCATATACTTGTTCGACAAGGTAGCAGGGGTTGTAAGGCTTGGTCTGGACAGGGAGGGTACCGACGAGATCCTTGCAGAAAACAGGCGTAATATAATATTCTTTATGGCGTCCATCATATTGATTACATTGTTGTCGATGTGGATACTGTACCGCAATCAAAACAGACACCTTGCCGGCATTGTGGAAATGGAGAGACAATTGGAAAAGGCGGAGCGGTTATCCGCTCTTGGCCAGCTTGCCGCCGGGGTCGCCCACGAGATTCGCAATCCCCTTAATGCCATAAGTATGGCCAGCCAGAGGCTCAAGCGGGAATTTATGCCGGGTGATGAAGAGAAGATAAAGGAGTTTCAAATTCTCGCGAGTGTTATCCGTGATGAGATCAGACGTTTGGACGGCATTATTGAGGAGTTTTTGACGTTTTCGAAAAGCCGCCGCCTCGAACTCCATGATTATCCTGTGAGAGAAGTTCTGCAGAAGATCGTCAATCTCATAAAGGAGGAGGCTGCCCTGAAGGGCATTACCATAGAAACCCGGTACCATCATGAGCCGGCGATCATTCCTATGGATGTAGATAAACTTCAGCAGGCCCTTTTGAATTTTGTAAAGAATGCGATGGAATCGATTTCCGGCGCGGGCAACATCATTATTTCTGTGAATACGGCTGGAAAAGACCGGGTTAGCATAAGAGTCTCCGATAACGGTTGCGGCATGACGTCACAGGAAATTGAGAGGATTTTCAATCCTGAATATACCACGAAGGAGAAGGGGCTGGGCCTCGGGCTTCCCCTTGCCCATGAAATCATTCGCGGCCATGGCGGTGCAATAAGTGTCGTCAGCCAACAGGGGGGAGGAACGACGTTTGAGATCATGCTGCCGGCGGGAAGGGCAGGGGACAAGAATGGAAAAGGCTAAAGGAATTCAGGCATGAAGAATTTACATATTCTGGTTGTTGAAGATGGTCAGTCGCAACGGGAAATGCTCCGTGATTTTTTAATTAAGGAGGGCTATGCGATTGCGGAAGCTGAGAACGGAGAGAAAGCTATCCAGTCCGCATTGAAAGGCCATTTTGACATGATCCTGCTGGATTATAAGATGCCCGGCATGGACGGAATGCAGGTATTGAAAAAGGTAAAAATGATCAATCCGGAGATCGATGTAGTCATCATTACCGCATACGGTACAATAGAAACGGCGGTGGAGGCCATGAAGGCCGGGGCTATAGATTATATTACCAAACCTATAGACTTTGAGGAGCTTCTTATCCTTTTAAACCGCGTATCGGAGCGGCGTGTCCTGCTAAGGGAAAATGAGATTCTCCGCCAGGGGCTGAGGGAAAAGGGCGTCACGCTCGACAAGATCGTGTATGGCAGCCAAAAGATGAATGCCCTTATCAGCATGGCGAGTAGGATTGCCGCCAGCCGTGCCACCGTTCTTATCAGGGGGGAAAGCGGGACAGGCAAGGAATTGTTTGCGAAGCTGATCCACAATCTCAGCCCCCGCTCCGCACGTCCTATCATTACGGTAAACTGCAGCGCTCTTTCCGAAAGCCTCCTGGAGAGTGAACTGTTTGGCCATGAAAAGGGATCCTTCACGGGCGCAATGGCAAGAAGAATCGGAAGATTTGAAGAATCCGACGGTGGTACTCTATTTCTGGATGAGATCGGCGATATATCAGTTTCTGTTCAGGTAAAACTGCTCCGTTTCCTTCAGGAACGTGAGTTTCAGCGCGTGGGAGGAAATCAGACTATCCGTTCCGATGTGCGGATTATTAGTGCCACCAACCGTGATCTGGAAGCGAAGGTGAAGGAAGGAACCTTCAGAGAAGACCTTTTCTACAGGTTGAATGTGGTTGTCATGGACATTCCCCCCTTGAGAGAGCGAAAAGAAGACGTACAGTTGCTTATTGACCATTTTCTGAAACGCTTTGCCGCGGAAAATGGCAAAGACGTTACAGGTATCACACGCGAAGCCAGGGATCTGCTTCTGAAATACGATTACCCCGGCAACGTCAGGGAACTGGAAAATATCATGGAAAGGGCTGTGGTAATATCCAGAAATCATGTGGTCTCGATTGATGATCTTCCCTTTACGGGAGATAAAATCTATGCGGTCGACGGAGGGAAGAAAGGAGGATTATTGCGGGGATCCATAGAAAAAGTGGAGCGCGCATTAATCATTGAGGCCATGGAAAAAGCAGGGGATCATCAGACAAAGGCGGCGGAAATTCTCGGTATCAGCGAGCGTATGCTGCGGTACAAGCTTAAGAAGTACAGTCTCAAGCATTAAGGAGCTGTCACGTAATAACTGTTGACAGCTCCTCTTGGTGTAAATCGGATTACATGCCTAAAGTACTTCTTTTGCGGCGCTCTTCACCGCGTCGATCACTTTTTTAATCGCTGCGTCATCCATGTTTACCGAAATCCCTAACGCGATTGCCCTTTCCAGAAGTTCTTTCGATTTCGGCAGGTCTCCTTTTTTATACATAAATTCTTTCGCCTGGTAGGGACAGGTAAAGGGGCATTTTTCACGGTGCAGGGTACGACGTTCCATCATATCCGGGAAGTTATCAAAGAAATGCCAGTTCATGCCGGAGGGCAATATCTTGGTCCCGATGCCTTTCTGACCAAGTGACTTGCCAAATTCAATTACCTTTGCCGCACTGGGAAGGAAGAAGATCAGGCAATCGCCGCCGTCACCCGCGGGGTCAGGCAAATCACGGAATTCAAATCCAAGCGGTGCAATACCTTCTTTCATCTGTGCCTTGTTTTCCCGCTGCCGTCTCAAAACATAGTCCAGCTTCTTCAATTGCTCCGCACCCATGGCTCCCGCCATTTCATCCATGCGGAAATTCATGCCCGGGAACGCCCGATCCTCATCTCCCCGTGGTATGGCCGGATTGTGGATATGGCCGTGATCATGGAAATATTCAGCCCGGCGGTATAACTCTTCGCTGTCGGTGGCGACCATGCCGCCCTCCCCGGTGGTAATCGTTTTCACATAATCAAAGCTGTAAATACCCATGTCGCCGATGGTCCCTGTTTTTTTCCCCTTATAGGAACTTCCGGTAGCCTGGGCGGAATCTTCCAGAACCGGGATTTTATGTTTCCTCGCAATCTGCATTATCTCATCCATCCGGGCCGGAACGCCGAGCATGTGAACAGGAATAATCGCCGCGGTGCGAGATGTTATTTTCTTTTCCAAATCTGCAGGGTCCATATTGAGGCTTTTATCTATTTCTGCAGGTATGGGCACCGCTCTCGTTTCCAGAATTGCTTCGTACGTTGCCACGAAGGTAAATGCGGTGGTGATTACTTCATCACCGGGGCCGACTCCCATCGCCGCCAGGGCTGTTCTCAACGCGGTGGTGCCTGAGGAAACTGCCTGACAGTATTTGATTCCCATGTACTTCGCAAAATCCCTTTCAAACTCCGCTACCTTGTAGATGCCCTTTCGCTGCGCGTCAAACCCGTAACGGAACAACACACCTCTGTCAAGAACATCGCTTACCGCCGCCTTTTCTTCTTTGCCAATAAGTTCAGATCCACCCATGATTAAAACCTCCTGAGTTGTTTAGTGAAGCGGTTTGGTTCTCCTTTCATTAGTTATCACACACAATCTATGAATGCAAATGCCGCATTGAGTTTTTATGATGTAAAGCGACCGGAAGTTCTCCCGCGGAATCGGCCCATGGACGAGGCCACAGTGACATGCGGCATGGAGGTGGAAAGATGGAATGTCATGGTTTCCACTGCTTTTTCTTGACTATGATATCATAGTGTACCATAATCTTCTTTAATTCCAAAGGACTCAGTCTTTTTGTTAAGGATGAGCTGCACAAAGAGACTGCCTCGATTTGACTCTCATTGAAAGGAGCCGGAAATGACCGTTGTGTGTCGGGGTGTACGGGGAGCTACCACCGTCGAACAAGATTCCCGGGAAGCAATATTAGCGGCGACGGAAGAATTGCTTCACCTTATGCTTGAATCCAACCAAATTCAACGCGAAGATATTGCAAGTGTTATTTTTACCACCACACCTGATGTGATTTCTGAATATCCGGCGCTGGCTGCCAGAAAACTGCCGGGATGGGGTGACATGGCCCTTCTTTGCGGCCACGAAATGGCGGTACTGCACGGTTTAAAAAAATGTATTCGTGTGTTGCTTCACTGGAATACGAGCAAAGCAGCGCACGAAATCAACCATATTTATATCAAAGAGGCGGTAAATTTGCGCCCGGACATTGCGGCGCCTCACAGCAATACGCTCCGCAGGTAAGTGCGGGAAAAGAAGTGAAACATCGTGAGGTGATTTGGCAGCACACGGATTGTATCACCTATATCTTGGAAGTCAGCCTGGAAGGAAATGCAGCGCATGGATAAAGAAAAAAAGAATATCGTCTTGACAGGCTTTATGGGTACGGGAAAAACAACCGTGGGTAAACTGCTTGCCGCGGAGTTAGGATATGAATTCATTGATACGGACAGTGTGATAGAAACTCGCGGTGGTTGTTCTATTCCTGGAATATTTCGCGAGTCGGGCGAGGATGTGTTCCGCCGCCTGGAGGCCGATCTTGTCCTGGAATTGGCGGAACGGGAAGGACTGGTCATTGCAACCGGCGGGCGTCTCATGCTTGACCCGGCAAACGCGGCTGCATTAAGCGGCAAAGGCCTGGTATTCTGCTTGGCGGCAACACCGGATGAAATATTGTCCCGGGTGATGAACAATCAGCAATCCCGTCCCTTGCTCGATGTGACGGAACCCGGCGAGCGAATTGTTGAACTGTTAGAGGAGCGCGCTGAGGGGTACAGGCGCTTTTACCAGGTGATGACAAATGACAAGAGCCCGGAAGAAATAACCAGGGAGTTGGTCGACCTTTTCCGATACTTCGCAGCGCCAAAAGGGGATTCTTATTAAAAATCATGCGTCAGTCAAATAGTATAGTCAAAGTATACTTCGCCTGTACAATTTTTCTTAGTGCGTTTCTTCTGTTTCTTGTCCAGCCCATGATCGCCAAGATGATCCTTCCATGGTTTGGCGGGACATCGACCGTGTGGATCACGTGCGTACTTTTTTTTCAACTGGTCCTTCTGGGAGGGTATTTATACGCCCACGCTCTCAACAGCGGAGCGTCACCGGTAAGGCAGTTACTGATACACTCTTCGCTGTTGATAGTCAGTGTGTTTTTCTTGCCCGTTATTCCTTCGTCGAGCTGGAAACTTCCGACCAGCATCACGCCAAGTTTGTATATCATGGGATTATTGGTGGCTACTGTCGGCCTGCCCTATTTCTTACTCTCGACCACGAGTCCCCTTTTGCAGGCATGGTATGCCCGCAAATACAGCATGGCTCTTCCTTACAGGTTCTTTGCCCTTTCGAATCTGGCATCGCTGTTAGGCCTGCTCTCCTATCCTTTTTTAATAGAAACCACGCTGACCTTGCAGGGGCAGTCTACCATATGGTCGATTACATACGGCGTTTTCGCCCTTCTCTGCACAACGATTTGCTTTTTCAGTACCCGTAACAGCAATCCTGACGCACCACCTGATATTGTTCCTTCGCCGGGCATGGCAGACCCTCCCGGTTCAATACAGGCATCACCACCGAGCGTGAAAGACAAGGTGCTTTGGCTTTTGTTGTCAGCCTGTTCGTCCCTGCTTCTTCTTGCGACTACGGATCACCTTTCGCAAAACATCGCTGCCATACCATTGCTTTGGATCTTGCCGCTCGGCCTCTACCTTCTGAGCTTTACCCTGTGTTTTGACCGGGATGGATGGTACAGCCCTAAATGGTATTTCTGGATTGTGTTCATTACCCTTGTCGGAATGTCTTACGGTATAGGCAAGTGGGGAGTCGGCAGTGATATACGCGTCGTCATCTCCGCCTACTGCATTGGGTTGTTTTTTTGTTGCATGTTCTGTCACGGAGAGTTGGCGCGCAGAAAACCCGCGCCCCGCTACCTTACATCGTTTTATCTGTTAATCTCGGTCGGCGGGGCTTTAGGCAGCATTTTTGTCGTTCTCATTGCACCCAACATTTTTTCATTCTATTTTGAACTGCCCGTAGGGCTGATTCTCTGCGCGTGTCTTTTGCTTGCCGTAAATTTCCGCACGTGGTGGGTGACTGATGTTGTCTGTGCCGCATTGATTGTCCGTCTCCTTATTATCGCATTTGTCCACATGCAGTTTTACAGCAATCCGGAAGGCATTCGCATGTTAGTGAGAAATTTTTACGGTCACCAGAGAGTCATTGAATATGATGTAGGCTCGGAGAATGAACACCGCACCCTCATCCATGGAACAATAACCCACGGCATTCAATTTACCGCGCCGGAAAAACGTTCCTGGCCGACGGCGTATTTTGGTCCGAAATCGGGGATTGGGATCGTACTGCAACAACTCTCTACGGGTCCGCGACGTGTCGGCATTGTCGGACTCGGAGCCGGAACAATGGCGGCGTACGCGCGCAAGGGTGACCACTACACATACTATGAGATCAACCCGCAGGTTGAAGACATCGCCAGAAAAGAATTCAGCTTTCTCTCTGACAGCCCGGGAATGGTTGAAATAAAAATTGGAGACGGGAGACTTTTACTGGAACAGGAACGGAATCAGCAATTTGATGTGCTCGCTGTTGACGCGTTCTCGGGTGACTCCATTCCTGTTCATTTGCTGACCGTAGAGGCGATAACGCTTTATTTCAGCCATCTGAAGCCTGACGGCATTTTGGCGTTTCATGTTTCCAATCTCTACCTTGATCTTCCACAGATTATTGACAAGGCGGGCAAAGCGATCGGGAAGCATACCTTAGTGATAGTAAATCAGGAAGACGAGGTGCGGAAGATTTATCAGGCGGAATGGGTACTCATGGCCTCAAATCCGGCTGTTTTCAACGCTCCGGGAATCAAAAAAACCGGTACAAAGGTTATATCGAAATCCGGGCTCAAATTGTGGACCGACGATTACAGCAATTTATTCCAGGCATTCCATTGAAATTAAGTAAATATTTGGATGTGGCTCCTCTCCCATGTGACTGCAAAAAGGATTCGAGGGTTCAGGGGCTCAAGTCACTCGAATCCTCGACCCCTTGAATCCTGGAGAAGAGA
>JAFNGM010000213.1 GCA_017885225.1 Syntrophaceae bacterium
CCTTTCGCCATTTTCAGAATCTTTCGCCTCTTTTTCTTCGCAGTAATACTTCTTTTTACCCTTGGCATTTCTTTTGATCTCCCCGCTTATTATAAACTGTGCGTTGTTAATTTACCTGCCGAAATAAAATCTTAATTCCCTGAACACCTCTTTTCAGCACCTACATGTAAGGAATCAACATCTTAATTCCTCTGGTGTCCTTTGCATCGAGTATAGCGGATTTTCTCAGATTTCGCTTTCGTTTTNNTTCTTTTTCTTTTTGTCGTTTTTTTTGTAAGGATATGACTTGCATACGCCTTACTTCTCTTTACCTTACCGGTTCCTGTAAGGCTGAAGCGTTTGGCCGCTCCCCTGTGAGTCTTTATTTTTGGCATTTAATCACTCCTTGTATAAAAAATACTGAATCCGTTTCTTCTCCATTCAGGTATAAAAAAAGGGTTCAAGGATTCAAGGATTCAAGCGTATTGAACACACACTTAATCCCTGGCCCTTTTGTCTCTTGATTCCTTACGATGACAGGATCTTTTTCGGATATGATCGGAGTATTTATTTTTTTGGCGATACGATCATAATCATATTTCTTCCCTCAAGCCTCGGATGCTGATCGATAACACTTATTTCTGCCAACTCTTTTTGAATGTCATCCATAATCTTCCTGCCGAGATCGGTGTACGCGATTTCACGACCTCTGAACATCATCGTAATCTTTACTTTGTCATTCTGGCTGAGAAATTTCTTAATATGTTTTATCTTTACCTGCAGGTCATGTTCATCCGTTTTCGGTCTTATCCTGATCTCCTTTACCTGAATGACGCTCTGGCTTTTTTTTGCAACCTGCTGTTTCTTGCTCTGCTGGTATCTGAATTTTCCATAATCCATAATCCGACATACCGGCGGTGTAGAATTGGCTGCAACTTCAACCAGATCAAGACCTGCTTTCGCAGCAATGTCGAGAGCTTCCGCCAGGGTCATGATTCCTAATTGTTGACCCTCCCGAATAAGTCTCACGCTTGTTGCCCTGATCTCCTGATTTATATTTAAATCCTTAGCTATATGTCACCTCCTGCATGAATAAAAACTGAAATACAAATTTTACACAACTCAAAACGTAAAAAACAGCTCTTTTCCCATTTTCTGTAAAAAAATTAGAGAATTTAAGGATTCACACGCATCGTATGCCCATGCCCTCATGGCTTTTACCAGACCATGAATCCTTACAACAATAGCAATTCCCCCGGAAACGAATCAATTTTTATTTATACTGTGCGCATTGTTCCCGCACCAGTTCAATAAACTCATTCACACCAATACCGCCGAGGTCTTTACCATCCCTCTGGCGGGGAGAAACGCGGTTCGATTCCACTTCCCGATCACCGATTACCAGCATATACGGAATTTTTTGAAGCTGCCCTTCTCTGATTTTGAATCCCAGCTTTTCATTCCTGAAATCTTTTTCCGCACGCACCCCCGCATCACATAACTGTGCATAGACCGTCTCGCCATACGGGATATGTTTGTCCGTAACGGTCATGAGTACGGCCTGAACCGGCGAGAGCCACACAGGAAAAGCTCCGGCATGGTGCTCTATAAGCACTCCCAGGAACCGTTCTATAGAACCGAGAATCACCCTGTGCAACATTACGGGCCGATGTTTCTCACCATCTGCGCCTATGTAATTGAGATCAAATCGTTCCGGAAGGGTGAAATCACACTGGATAGTAGCACATTGCCACTTTCTGTTCAGGGCGNNCCCTCGTTAATCTCATACACCATATGGTTCATATTGAGGGAATTCTCTAAGGCCGCCGTCGCCATCTCCCAGTCTTCATCGGAACCAATGGATTTTTCCGGCCGAGTACTCAATTCCACACCGTAATCAAAACCGAATATTTTCATGGCATAACTCACAAAATCCGCAATACCGGTGATTTCGCTGTTGAGTTGTTCCGGCGTGCACAGAATATGTGCGTCATCCTGAGTAAACTGTCGTACCCTTATGAGGCCATGCAGAACACCGGTTTTCTCATGCCGGTGAACCGTACCAAGTTCAAAATATCGCAGGGGCAAGTCCCGGTAACTGCGGATTTTCGATTTGTATATGAGCATGTGGGAAAGACAGTTCATAGGTTTTATACCGTAACCCTGATCTTCTATCTCCGTGAAATACATATTTTCCCTGTAATGATCAAAATGTCCGGATTTCTTCCAGAGATCAACCTTCAGGATTTGGGGACCCATGACCATTTCATATCCCCGTTTCAGATGCTCTTTCCTTTCCCAATCCTCAATAATCGCCCGCAGCATTGTTCCTTTGGGATGAAATATGACAAGACCTGCCCCCGCTTCATCGTTTATCTGGAAGAGATCGAGCTCCCTCCCCAGTTTCCGGTGATCCCTCTTTTTCGCTTCCTCGACAATACGGAGATATTCGGCAAGTTCCCCTTCTTTCGCGAATCCTGTCCCGTATATGCGTTGCAGCATTTTATTTTTTTCGTCACCCCGCCAGTATGCCCCTGCCACGCTTAATAACTTGAAAGCCTTGATCATTCCTGTAGACGGAATGTGAGGACCGCGGCACAGATCCACATATCCCCCCTGGTTGTAGACGCTCACCACTTTCACATCTTCCGGTAAATCATTGATAAGCTCGACTTTGTAAGATTCACCTTTGTCCCTGAACAGCGAAATTGCTTCTGCCCTCGAAACCTCTCGGCGGATAAAAGGATAATCGGCGGCAACAATCTGGCGCATCCTGGCTTCAATCTTTTCAAAGTCTTCCGGGGTGAAGGTCTCCGCATAATCGAAGTCGTAATAGAATCCCTCTTCTATGGAAGGTCCTATACACACATGAACTCCGTCGAAAGTATCCTGGACTGCCTGTGCCATCACATGGGAAATGCTGTGACGCAGTATANNAAATCCACGAGTGCACCGTTCAGCCTCACCGCAACCGTTGAAATGAGAGCCTCTTTGTTCCACGAAGCAACAATCTCATCAACTTTTGTACCGGGAGCATACATGCTGATCGAGTCATCCGGCAATATAACCTTGATTTCATTCATAACACAACACCCGATGGCACCGGGAAAAATCCTCCGTCTTCTCAGAAGAAGGTTCCGCAACGTACGACCCAGAACGTCTTACACATTGCCGAACCCTTGTTTTATAAATGCTTCCATAAGAAAGGGCATCACCGCGTTCACCCTGCTGATGCCCTCACCAACATCTAAACCATATTTATATAGTTATTGATATGCGATAAATATGGTAGGCACGCAGGGATTTGAACCCTGGACATCCACCGCGTCAGGATGGCGCTCTCCC
>JAFNGM010000214.1:0-628 GCA_017885225.1 Syntrophaceae bacterium
TGGTGTTCCAGTTGTCGTGCCAACGGCATCGCTGGGTAGCTAAGTTCGGAATGGATAACCGCTGAAAGCATCTAAGCGGGAAGCCAACCTCAAGATTAGATATCCCTCCTGATGGAGACATCAGGACTAAAGGCCCCTCGTAGACTACGAGGTTGATAGGTCAGGTGTGTACGCACAGTAATGTGTTTAGCTAACTGATACTAATCGGCCGTGAGGCTTGACCATAATTATTATGGTTTCATAAATAATGTTTCAACGAAGCGTTCATGATATGCAATTGTTTAGATACATGAAGATTTTATTTCGGTGGCTATAGCGGAGAGGACACACCCGTTCCCATCCCGAACACGNNTTGCGCCGATGGTACTGCATGGGTGACTGTGTGGGAGAGTAGGTCGCCGCCGGGATATAATACCTTAAACCCCTTCAGAGATGAAGGGGTTTTTTATTTTACAATATGTCTTTCCTTATGCTATGTAAGCTATATATAGATATAACAACTCTGCAACGGGGGATATTCTGTCATGTCGGGTCATTCCAAATGGAACACGATTAAAAGAAAGAAAGGCGCAGCCGATGCGAAGAGGGGAAAAATATTTGCAAAAATAATAAAGGAAATAACCCTTGC
>JAFNGM010000214.1:652-11612 GCA_017885225.1 Syntrophaceae bacterium
GGAGGGGAAGGTTCAACGAATTATGAAGATGTTATCTATGAAGGGTATGGCCCCGGAGGTGTTGCCGTCCTGGTGGAAGTTATGACTGACAACAAAAACAGGACTGTCGCGGAAATAAGGCATATCTTTTCTAAACATGGGGGGAATCTCGGTGAAAACGGCTGCGTATCCTGGATATTTGAAAAAAAGGGGAGCATATTATTTGATAGAAAAGCAACAGGCGAAGATATCCTGATGGAGGCAGCGCTTGAAGCGGGAGCGGAAGATGTGAGGGAAGAAGAAAATGAGTATGAATTAATTGCCGATCCTGCAATGTTTTATGATGTAAAGAAAGCTATTGAGAGTAAAGGCCTGAAATATATTAAGGCGCAAATCTCTATGATCCCCCAGAGTTCAGTAAGACTCGAGGCGGAGAAAGCGGTACAAATGCTCAAACTGATGGAGAAAATGGAAGATAATGATGACGTACAAAATGTATATGCGAATTTTGATATACCTGACGACGTAATGGAAAAATTCAGTTAGTAGTGTAAAGGGTATACACTTTGAGAGTTTTGGGAATTGACCCGGGGAATCACATAACCGGTTATGGTGTGGTTGAAAAACAGAGGAGCAGTATCCACCATGTAATGCATGGTGAAATTAAAATGGCGAGAGCAGCATCTCGATCATCGTGCATGCTCATGATATATGATAACTTGCTGGAGGTGATCAATCGATCATCACCTGATGTAATCGCCGTAGAGGATATCTTCTATGGCAAAAACATCAAAAGTCTCATTAGGCAGGGGGAGGCGAAAGGGGTAGTAATCCTCGCCTGTTCACACAGGCGCATGCCTATCTATGAATATACACCGCTCGAAATTAAAAAAGCCGTTGTGGGATATGGCAGGGCAGAGAAAATCCAGATTCAGACTATGGTCAAAGCTATATTGCATCTGCCTGAAACCCCTCCTGCTGATGCTGCCGATGCCTTAGCGGTGGCGATCTGTCATGTGAATTTTTTGAAAGCGTTGCCAATATAAAATGATTGCCCTTATAAACGGATTATTAATACATAAATCGATTAACCATATTATCGTGGAAACGAATGGTATAGGATACCAGATATATGTTCCGTTAACCACCTTTTACGAGCTTCCTGATACGAATCAGCATATAACTCTCCATATACACACGCACGTCAGGCAGGATGCTATCAGTCTTTTCGGGTTTATTACCGGAGAAGTGAAGAATATGTTTGAGCTGATGATTACCGTTTCCGGAATCGGTCCCAGATTGGCGTTGAATATATTATCAGGAATTTCCCCGGAAGAATTAATTCGGGCCGTGTCTCACGGGAACTTGGACCGGTTGGTATCGATACCGGGCGTTGGAAAAAAAACGGCAGAGAGAATGATCCTTGAGCTAAAAGACAAAGTCGTGAAGCTCAGCACATATGAAGCACTTTATAACGGTGATGGTAATATTAAGGTATATGATTCAATTATTGATGATATCCTGTCCGCGCTTATCAATCTTGGTTATAAAAATCAGAGGGCCAGAGAAGTTTTGGATAAAATCATCAATGAATCTTCTGAAACGCTGACGTTGGATACTCTGCTAAAAAAGGCCCTGAAAGTTTTAGCCGGGTAGAAAATCCTCACGCAGGAATAGCCAGTTTATAGTTCACTATGGAAAAGAATAACCCTCTCATAAGCCCAATCATCCAGAATGAAGAAAAGGGATATGAAAATTCTTTGCGTCCCAAAAGCCTGGCCGAATATATAGGTCAGGACAAGATTAAGCAAAATCTTTCACTATTCATAGAGGCCGCAAAACAAAGGGGCGAAGCCCTTGATCACGTTCTTCTTTACGGACCCCCAGGTCTTGGAAAAACAACACTCGCATATATCATGGCGAGAGAAATGGCGGTTGATATTAAGGTTACCTCGGGACCTGTGATTGAGAGACCTGGTGACCTTGCGGCAATCCTCACCAATCTTCATGAGTACGATATCCTATTTATTGATGAAATACACAGACTCTCAAATGTCGTTGAAGAAATATTATATCCCGCCATGGAAGATTACCATATCGATATTCTTATCGGTCAGGGACCGTCAGCACGGTCGATGAAACTGGAAATCCCGAGGTTCACGTTGATTGGGGCAACCACACGAGCGGGACTACTCACATCGCCTTTGCGGGATCGATTTGGCATGAGTTTCAGGCTCGATTTTTATTCACCAGAGGAGCTTACCATAATCGTAAATAGATCTGCAAAAATATTATCCATTGATATCGATGTTGAAGGCGCCTTGGAAATGGCGAAACGTTCTCGAGGAACGCCGCGCATAGCCAATCGTTTGTTGAGAAGGGTGAGGGATTTTGCCCAGGTGAAAGCGGAGGGCATCATTGATAGAAAGACGGCGGTTGCCGCCCTGGAAATGTTTGAAGTGGATCATAAGGGCTTCGACCATATGGATAGAAAAATATTACTGACGCTGATCGATAGATTCAATGGCGGTCCTGTGGGGATTGACAGCCTTTCATCTGCAATAGGTGAGGAGAGAAATACGATTGAGGACATATATGAACCATACCTCGTCCAGGAAGGCTATTTACAAAGGACCGCACGGGGGAGGATCGCCACGAAGATAGCATACGAACATTTTGGGAAAGCGTGGAGTGTCTCGAATCAAAAAGAGCTTTTCTAACTGTGAAAAAGATTCTATTCTTCATAACCCCTTGTCCTCTTGCATCCTGAAGATACTGATGATTTTAGTAAGATATAATCCATAGTGGACAGTATGAAGCTGTTAATGCACATATGCTGCGCCCCATGCGCCATATATCCCTTGCAAATATTGAAACCTCACGGGCACGATATATGTGGATTGTTTTATAACCCCAATATTCATCCTTACAGAGAATATGAGAAACGTCGTGATACGTTGAAATCCTATGCTGCTCTGTACGGGTTACGCGTGATGTGCCCGGAAGAATATGCCATGGAGGATTTTCTAAGGAACGTCGCGTTTAGGGAAAAAGATAGGTGTCGCTACTGTTACTCCAGCCGTTTGCATTACACAGCGCAAAGAGCGAAAGAGGCAAGGTTTGATTTCTTTACCACAACACTTCTCTACAGTAAATTTCAAAATCATGGAATGATTAAGGGTATTGGTGAAAGCGTAGCCATTGAGCATAAGATCGCATTCTATTATCATGATTTTCGGGTAGGTTGGGCAGAAGGTCAAAGGCGTTCCAGTGAAATGGGGATTTACAGGCAGCCATATTGTGGCTGTATTTACAGTGAAAAGGAGAGATTTTATGCCGCAACGCAAGGACTCTCATGATGTGGTGATCATGGCAAAAGGGGCGCGCATACATTTTTACAGAGCGAATGAGATATTGTTTAATTTCAAATACTGTGTCTTTTCTAACACACAGCCATAGAATGGATTTTTGATTTTTTATCGGTGTGAAACACAAAATACTTCGTATAATTAATATGTTTTGTCAACAACTAAGGATAATTACGTTACTTTGCAGATATGGTATATTAATTGCGTATGCAGAAACCAAATTACATTTGTAAGGATTGGACAGTGTTGTTACAAAGAACAATTAAACAAGAAATAAATTGTAGGAATATCGGTTTGCACTCAGGCAGAAAAGTCGGCATGACGATTAAACCTGCAGGCGTTGATGAAGGTATTGTTTTTGTTCGAAAGGATCTTCCGAACAAGACTAGTATCAAAGCTAACTTTCAAAATGTCCGGGATACCATCTTGGCTACTACTGTAGGTGTGAATGGAGCGACCGTTTCTACCGTAGAACATCTCCTCTC
Organism: Syntrophaceae bacterium; assembly: GCA_017885225.1. Lineage (GTDB taxonomy): Bacteria > Desulfobacterota > Syntrophia > Syntrophales > UBA2185 > UBA2185. The sequence continues at coordinate 4,485 of JAFNGM010000214.1, forward strand.
TGCATTTTGCGGCATGGGTGTTGATAACGCAGTGGTGGAGGTAGACGCTCCCGAGATTCCAATTATGGACGGAAGCGCGCTTCCTTTTGTGCAGCTCTTAAAAGATGTTGGCACGGAAATACAGAATAAATGCAAAAAATTGTTGGTTATTGTGAAACCTGTTTCCGTCAGTGACGGGGATGGGAAGGCAATGTTTTTGCCATCGCCGGAGTTTAAAATTACCTACGATATAAATTTTTCCCATCCTAAAATCGGCAGGCAGACGTATGATATGACGTTTTCCGATGTTGCCTATGAAAGAGATATCTGCGCAGCACGCACATTTGGTTTTCTGAAGGATGTAGAATATCTTCAGGCAAAAGGTTTGGCATTAGGGGGATCTCTCAAAAATGCGGTGGTGCTGGATGACCAAAAAGTTATTAACAAAGAGGGCTTGCGATGCGATGATGAATTTGTGAAACATAAAATACTCGATGCCATCGGAGACCTTTCACTGTTAGGCATGCCGATCATTGGTCATTTTATCGCGTATAAGTCCGGTCATAAATTGAACAATCTTCTCCTTAAGGAGCTTATGGCTCACAAGGAATGCTGGAAAATAGTAAATCATGTTGAGAGAAACAGCGAAGACAACGGCCTCATGTCTCTCAGTATTCCCTCCTTTCGCGTTCTTGACACAGCCAACGCTTAAACACCCGTCATGAAAGACATCTCAGACTGTAATCCATTGCGCAATCCTTAAATTACACTTGCTTTTTGGAGCACAGTTTCTTAGTATACCCATCGGGACAATAAAAACACTAAGTAAATCTTTAACTTTTGATGTTATCTTCGCCAGGATTCAAGGGGTCGAGGATTCGAGTAAAATGATAGGAAACTACAAGGATTTAAAGATTTGGCAAAAATAATATCAGTTGTGTCTGGATATTAATAAATAAAATCATCACATAATAAACACTTGAATCCTTGAACCCTCGAATCCTTTTTGCAACTAAATGGGATAAGTTCAATAATTTTAAAAGGCGCGCGGTGTTTTGCATGCGTAAACCTCATTTATCATTGGTTATATTTTTAATGTGTTATTTGTTTCTGGTGTTTCCCCTCAGCTCATATGGGCGGAAGGCAAGTATCACAGATATCGTTGTGACCGATAGCGCTGATCATACGACGGTGTACGCAAGGCTCGCAAACTGTTTTACAAAAAGGATGGATTCGGCCATCCTCGCAGGTGTGCCTATTACTTTTACATTCTTCATTGATCTTTATCAGGAAAGATCCCAATGGTTTGATGAAAAAGTATCCAGTGTGGTTGTCAAACAAACAATTAAGTATGATAATCTGAAAAAATTATTTTATGTATCATTAATGGACGGTAGGACAGAGTCAGAATTTCAGGACTTTGATGGGGCAAAAAAGGCTATGGCGGAATTGAATGGTATAGCACTGGTTCCCTTGAAAGATTTGCATAAAGATACATTATATTACGTAATGATAAAGGCAAAGCTGGATTCAAGACAACTTCCTATGTACATGGAATACATATTATTTATTGTGTCACTTTGGGATTTTGAAACTGATTGGCACAGACAGAATCTCGTCCTATAATCATGGCAAAAGATCGGTCACATATGAGTAGTCAGGGCGCGAGAAGAAGAAGGATAGAGCTCACCATTGTATTTATTACCATCTTCGTGATTGCCATATTGATTTATTTTGAAATTCACCTTACCCGTAAAGAAAATATTCTTCCCATTTCCAATGAAATACTTATTTTTGGTCTTATCAATATCAATGTTATTCTCATACTTCTCCTCATTTTCTTAATAGTGAGGAATGTTGTGAAGCTTGTCTTCGAAAGAAGACGCGGAATTCTCGGATCGAAGCTCCGCACAAAACTTGTCGCAGCATTTGTCGGATTGTCGTTAATCCCCACAGCGATCCTTTTTTTCGTTGCGATTAACTTTTTTTTATTCAGCATAGAAAACTGGTTCAACATCGCTATCGGGGATGCCCTGAACAAGACGGTTGAAGTTGCGCAGGTCTACTATCAACAGACGATCAATAACGCAAAATATTACGCAAAGCAGATAAGTGCCGACATTACGAAGAACCGCCTTTATGGTTTGGAAAGAGATGAGTATTTAAAGACCTTGATTGACCAGAGACAGAACAATTACAAGTTGGGATTGCTTGAAGTTTCTTTTAATAATCAAAACAGAAAACTTTTCGCAAAAGACCCTGATAATCCCAAAATCGTGCCAATGTCGTTAACACCAAAAATGCAGGAAGATGTGTTGACTGGTCAGGAAATTTCGGCCGTTCTCTCAACAGAGTCTGGTGATGTGATAAGTGGCATGGCCCCTGTATATTCATATATGAGTCCGGCGGAAGTCATCGGTATCGTAATCGTCAGTTATTACATTCCCAAAAGTATGGTTGATAATTTGGGGATTATTTCAAAGACATCAGAACATTACAGGCAATTTACCCTGCTAAAAAATCCCATGAAGTTCAGTTACATAATTACGATGTTTACGGTAACGCTCTTGGTTATATTTTCCGCGACATGGTTTGGATTGGTTGTTGCAAAAGGAATAACTGTTCCTATCCATGATCTGGCTGAAGCAACTGACAGGGTAGCACGGGGGGAACTTGACCATCAAATCAACATAGTGGCAAATGATGAAATAGGGGTTCTTGTCGCTTCTTTCAATAAGATGACAAAGGATCTGAAAAGAAGCAAAGAAGGTTTGGAACAGGCAAACATAAATCTGGAGCAACGAAGAAAATATATGGAAACTGTTCTCGGCAATGTGTCTGCCGGCGTTGTTGCAATTGATAATAATGATATTATCACCATAATCAACAAAGCTGCCGAGATGATGCTGGACATAAAGACCGAAAAAGTCCTGCACAGAAAATACCAGGAAGTGTTGATTCCCGAACATATGGCAGTCGTCGATGAATTGTATCAGGAGATGAAGGAGGGTGGTAAAAATTTCATTGAAAAACAAATGGAATTAATGCTTCAAGGCAGGGTATTGACGATTTTGATGACAATAACATTGATTCAGGATGACGATGGCCATTATATGGGTTTGGTTGTTGTTTTTGAAGATCTTACACAGATTCGCAAGGCGGAAAGATCAGCGGCATGGCGAGAGGTTGCACGAAGAATGGCTCATGAGATTAAAAATCCTCTCACACCGGTTCAACTCTCTGCCCAAAGGCTGCAAAAGAAATATGGTGATAGTCTGGGTGATGATGGTGCCGTATTTCATGAGTGTACGAAGACAATCATAGATCAGGTTGAAGTCTTAAAAAACCTGGTCAATGCCTTTTCACGCTATGCACGCCTTCCTGTTACGAATCCCGTTCTCGGCGATCTGAACGAAGTTATAAGCGAATCGGTGGTACTCTTTCTGGATGCGCATAAAGAAATCTCTTTTGATGTGCAAAAGGAACTCGAGATACCGAAATTAAATCTTGATTCCGAGCAGATTAAACGCGTTATGATAAATCTTTTGGATAATGCCGTTGCGGCGGTCAACAAGGAGAATGGACATATCATGATTAGAACTTCCTATGATAAGGTCCACAAAAAGGCGAAAGTCGAGGTTGCAGATGATGGTTACGGTGTGCCTTACAGTTATAAGGCCAAGATGTTTGAGCCATACTTTTCGACGAAAAGATCCGGTACGGGACTGGGGCTTGCCATTGTGAGTTCGATTATATCAGATCATCATGGTCATGTGAGCGTAAGGGATAACAGCCCCACGGGGACCATCGTTGCGTTTGAACTCCCCGTGCCGGAAGGCACTGATGCGGGCTAAAGAATTCTATTCTGAATGCTGGTCACTTTTCCAAAAAAGGAATTATACAGTTTATTTTCTGTAATAACATGGGGGAACGGGTATTTCATAGATCATATGCGTAAAACGATACTTATTGTAGATGATGAAAAGAGTATTTGTCTGTCTCTGGGATCTATTCTTGTTGATGAGGGATATGAAATCTTTTCTGCAGGCAGTGGTGAAGAGGCCATTAAGATTATTGAAGAAGATCCTCCCAGCCTTGTGCTCCTCGATATATGGCTTCCGGGAGTTGACGGTATAGAAACGCTTAAGATGATTAAATCGCGATACCCACAGATTCGGGTAATCATGATATCCGGTCATGGAACTATCGAAACAGCGGTCAAGTCTACGAAACTTGGAGCTTTTGATTTTTTTGAAAAACCCCTGTCCATGGAAAAAGTAATTCTTGTTGTCAATCATGTCTTTGAATTGATTCAGTTAGAAGAGGAAAATAAGTTACTGAAACAGAAAATCAGCCAGGACTACGAGCTGACAGGGAATAGCTTACCGATTACCGAATTGAAAGAGATGATCAGCATAGTTGCTCCTACAAATGCGTGGATTCTGATCATGGGTGAAAATGGTACAGGCAAGGAACTTGTTGCCCGGTCCATACACAAACAGAGCAGGAGGGCATTTAAGCCTTTTGTGGAAGTTAATTGTGCAGCCATACCGGAAGATCTCATAGAGAGCGAACTGTTCGGTCATGAGAAGGGTTCCTTTACTGGTGCAACCGAAAAAAAGAGGGGGAAATTTGATTTGGCCCATGAAGGGACGCTCTTTCTTGATGAGGTGGCTGACATGAGTTTGAAGGCCCAAGCAAAGATTCTGAGGATTCTGCAGGAGAAAAAGTTTGAAAGGGTAGGGGGAAACACCCTTATTCCCACGGATGTCAGGGTTCTCGCCGCTACAAATAAGGATCTCGAACAGGAGATGGAGGCAGGGAGATTCAGACAAGATCTCTATTACAGATTGAATGTCATTCCTCTTAGAGTTCCCCCTTTAAGAGAGAGGAAGGAAGATATCCCTGTATTGGTAAATTGGTTTTTAAAAGAATTGACCATAAAGGAACATGAAGAGGAAAAAGCAATCACAAACGATGCCGTGGGCAAATTGATGGACCATGATTGGCCAGGCAATGTGAGGGAGTTAAAGAACTTTATTGAACGGCTTGTCATCATGATTCCGCAGCATACCATTACCGCAAAAGACATTCCTGCGTTAACTGGAAACCAGCAAAAGTATGATATTCCTGCGCCCTGGTTGACATCAGACTCTTTCAGAAATGCGAAGATGGAGTTTGAAAAAAAATTTATAATGAAAAAATTGCAGGAGTTTGAGGGTAACGTCTCAAAGACGGCGGAGGCCATTGGTTTGGAACGAAGTAATCTCCATAGAAAAATAAAGAGATACGGTCTCGATGATATTTTAAAATAGGCATACCTGATTTCTGGACAGGAAAAGCCGTCCTTGTTGTTGATCGGTTTTTGTTTAATCTATTTTTAAAAAAGAGTTGACGACTCAATGTTCAGGGTTCAAGGGGTCGAGGATTCCAGGATTCGAGCGGAGAAAAGAAGAGAAGATGTTGTTCTTGATCACTTGAATCCTTGAACCCCCAAGCCATCGGCTTCAGCCGGTGGCACTTAGCTTCTTTACTGTTTCAAATCGGCAAAAGAAAACTTGTTGAAGGGCAAAAACAGCAGGCCCAGCACGATTACGATTCCTATAGAAACAAAGTGAAAAATGACCGAAAAGGTAAAGGCGTCCGTTTTCGGAATGCCGAATAGAGAAAGTCCCAGGATACATGAATAATGCCAATTTCCGACAAAACCAGGCGCGGTGGGAATTGTTATCCCTATCATGAGAATAATCATTACGACAAAAGGAGCTGCAAACGGGAGCGTAAATCCGAACGCCAAAAACATAAAATAGATTGCCGCTGCATCAATCAGCCATATTAACGCGGAGAGAACGGTGAGGAGTATAAGGAGTTTCACATCGGTAATTATTTTGAATCCGTCAATAAACTGATGAAAAAGATGGTTAAGCTTTACCATGTATTTATCAGGAAGTTTTTTGAAAAGGGAATTCAATGCACTGAGAGATACGTCTCTTTTCAAAATCATGAAAATCATGGTAGTGAATATACATAGAGTAATCAAGAATAATATGGTTCCCGTGAGTATCAGCCATGGGGGGAGTGGTGTAAAGAATAATGCGAATACAAAAATAAATAATATGGTGAGGCAATCGAAGACGCGTTCCACCAAGACGCTGCCAATAGCAGCAGTCATCCTTATCTGGCTTTTGTTTGTGATCAGGTAAGGACGGGCCAACTCGCCAAGCCGTGCAGGGATTGCCACGATAGCAAGAAACCCAACGCTCGTCACGGAAAAAAGGGAAAGCTGGTCAACTTTTTCCAAGGGGCTGAGTATGACTCCCCAGCGCCAGGATCTTAAGGCCTGCATCAAAATCAATGCTATCAACACAGCGATGACATAACCATATTGGATGTTTTTGAATCCGTCAGCAACATCCTGAAAATTTATTCCGCGGACAGACAGGTAAACAAGAAGAGCCCCGAAGAAAATTCCCACCACCATTTTTTTTTTCATCACGGACCTGCCAACAGATAAAAAAGCCCTTCGAAAAGCTGCACGTCACGTTTCGGAGACAAATGATGCGACGTAGCAATTATATAAAATTTATCAACGGCAAAAAGACTTCCCCCTTTGTCGATATGACTTTTAAAGTTCATAAAAATAATTTTGCTTTCACCGCCTTCATTTTTTCGCCAGATTTTCGCTTATTTTGTCATGCAAGAGCTGGGATGAAAGTTTATTGCCCACAAGACCTACGCGTATGGCAACGCTCGTGACATTTTTTGCCTTGTAATGAATGGCGAAGTTAACTTTTTCACTCTCGATCATGGCAGAAATAGTCCCTGTACCGAGTTCCTTTATGGGGTCAACATCGACACCGCGCATATCCGCTATTGTTTTCTCGCACGCAGACCAGACAGTATCAAAAGGGGAGTAGTAATCTGTTTTTAACTCCCCATTGATGTAGTAATACGTTCCGGAAGTTGCACTGACAACGGCGCCGCCCACAACGAGAGGCGCACACCCCGATATGAGGAAAGCGCCGAGGATTAACACCAGCAACCAACTCTTTTGTCTGCTCATAATTTCTCCTTTCCAGTCAATTATTTCCCTTTTTGTTCTTCTGACTCATCGGTTTTTTCTTCTTTATAATTTTTCGCGAGTTCCTT
>JAFNGM010000215.1:0-641 GCA_017885225.1 Syntrophaceae bacterium
CCGGAAAGAAAAAGTTCAATGCTCCGCGCCAGGGCCTTCTTCCCCGCAACATCAGGATCGAACAAGGCAATTACTTCATTCGTGTAGCGCCTGATCAGATCTACGTGCTCTTTCGTCAACGCTGTCCCGAGGCTCGCAACTACGTTTCTCGATCCCGCGCTCCACAAGGTAATAAGATCAAAATACCCTTCAACGAGAATGGCATATCCTTTCCCGCGTATGTCTTCCTTTGTACGATTCAGGCCATAGAGGTTCCTGCCCTTGAAAAATACTGATGATTCGGGGGTATTCAAATATTTTGGTTCACCCTCACCGAGGATCCTCCCGCCAAACGCGATAACATTACCGGCAACATCCTCGATGGGAAATATTAATCGCCCCCGGAACCGGTCGTAATATGAGCCGCCTCCATTTGCCTTGGTAATGATCAGGCCCGTGTGCTCAACAAGCTTCAAAGGAACGTTTGCTTTTTCGAAGTATTCCTTGAGATTTCTCCACCCATCCGTCGCAAAGCCGAGATTAAATTCCTTGATTACCTCATCCTGTATGCCCCTTCTTCCCAGGTAGGCCCGTGCTGCCTTGCCCGCCTCCGAAAAAAGGTTCTCTGAAAAATATTTCGCCGCCATGCGGTTGATACGGCC
>JAFNGM010000215.1:781-4487 GCA_017885225.1 Syntrophaceae bacterium
GTTTTCTCCTTATGAAAGGGGCAGAGCCCGAGAAAATTTTTCCCCCCTTTTTTCAGGGTTACATATTCCGACACCAGATCAACGATATCTGCTCTTCTCTTTACCTCCTCTATCTTCTCTGGAGAAATATGTCCTTTCAAGACAGTCTTTCCTTTAGTGTATAAGAACTTACCCTGCGTTTATGATGACAATCTTTCTTTCACTTTTTCTCCCACCATCTTGCCATCCGCCTTGCCGGTCAGCTTCGGCATGAGCACTTTCATGACCTTTCCCATGTCTTTTATGCTCACGGCGCCGGCTTCCTGGATGGACTTTTGAATCTCCGCATCTATCTCGTCCTCAGACATCTGCACGGGCATGAACTGCTGGATAACTTTCAGTTCAGCCTCTTCTATTTCAACCAGATCCTCTCTCCCTCCCTTTTTGAATTGGTCGATGGAATCCTTCCTCTGTTTCACCATGGATGACAACAGCTGCAGGAATTCTGAATCCGTCATTTTTCTCTTCAGGTCTATTTCCCTGTTATGAACGCCCGACTTAATCATCCGTAACGCCGACAGCCGAATCTTATCTTTTAACTTTGCCGCCAGAACCATTTCACGATTGAGTATTGCATCATGTTCCATGATATCACGCCTTTCCTTCCGTCCCTATTAAATTATATCACCTCAGTGGTTTGTCAAGAATTCCCCTAATCAGGCCAGTTCATCCTTCAGTTTCTGCCCTCCCAGGACATGCATATGCAGATGAAAAATGACCTGCCCCCCTTCTTTGTTGCAATTTATCACGGCGCGAAATCCTCTTTTATCAATACCTTTAATACGGGCTACCTCCTGCGCAGCAGTAATCAGGGCACCTGCTGCGTTCATACCTTCCGCCTTGACGTCCAGAAGAGTCGGGATATGCCGCTTGGGAATCACGATGACGTGTACGGGCGCCATGGGGTGTATATCATCAAAGGCCATGACGTGATCATCCTCATACACCTTGCTGCATGGTATTGTACCATTTACAATTTTACAAAAAATACAGTCGTCGCTCATGGATACCTCCCTGATAGAGATGAATCTCTCCACCTGATCGGTGAAATAGTGAAAAATATGATTTCCTGAAAAATCATTTCTTCGAAAGGCGTATCGCTTCTCTCAAAGATACGGCACCTGAATAGAGGGCTTTGCCGATAATAACCCCGGTTACCCCGAACATTTCCACGTCAAAAATTCTCCTAATATCCTGAATGCTGGAGACGCCACCTGATGCAATCACCGGTATATTTACAGACTGGGCAAGTGTTTTTGTCGCCTCTACGTTCGGTCCCGTCTCCATGCCGTCTCTTTTAATGTCCGTATAGACTATCGCGTCCACATCATATCCTTCGTAGCGCCGTGCGATGTCGATGACGGTTTCCGATGTCTGCTCCGTCCAGCCCTGGACTGCAACTTTTCCCTCATTCGCGTCAATACCAAGTATAATTTTACCGTGAAACCTATCACATGCTTCCTTCACGAACGTCTCGTTTTTCAGTACCATCGTTCCCAGGATAACCCGGTGGACCCCTCTCGTCATATAGGCATCTATCGTATGCATATCCCTTATCCCGCCGCCTACCTGGATCGGCACCTCGACTCCTTCGACTATCCTCTGGATTACCTCCCTGTTGCGCGGCGACCCGGCAAGGGAACCATCCAGATCAACGACATGGATGCGAGTTGCCCCATGTTCCTGCCACATTTTTGCTATTTCTACAGGATTATCAGAATATACGGTGACACGACGGAAGTCTCCCTGGGCAAGTCTCACACACTGGCCATCTTTTACATCAATCGCCGGTATAACAATCAATGATGAGCTCCGGATAGAAATTCATTTTTTTCTTGTTTCGTTGCAAAAAGGTTCCGACCCCTCGAACCCTTGATCGTTCTGTGTTACTCCTTGTGCAAACCCGGAAATTTCTTCAGAACCTCTTCCATGCCTTCTTCTGTCAATTCCTTCACGGTAACCCACTTTCCGCCCTCTTTCACAAAAGAGGAGATCTGAAAAATATCCTCCATCAACGACTTTTGTGTTTTATCGAAGACACCCCTCCACACAACGGCTCCGTCGCTCACTCTGATCAGGTGAATTTCAAAGGCTACCGATGCCGGTTTTTCAGCTGAATATGGGTACCCCTTTCTTTCCCTGTAGCGGTATACATTCCCTAACACAATCCCGTCTGCTTCCAGTTCTGTACCTACTTGCTTCAGATTATCTATTGAATCCGCCTTAAGAAAACCGCCGGCAATTCTCTCATACATACCCGCGAATCTCTGCGATGGTATGAGTGTCAAATGTTTCTGATCTCGCAGCCGTTCAAAAAATATATCTTCAACAATTTTTTCCGAATTCTGGGGAAAATATTCGGTGGCGAAGACCACACCGCACACAGGACAGCGTACCGCTTTGAAGGCCGCACCTTCCGGGCTGAATCGTTGAAAGGGTACTACGGCAAGACGCTTAAAGACAACCTTCCCGTCATCTTTAAGAGTAGTAGAAACACCACTCGCGTAATGGCAACCGGAAACTATGATGAAAATGAAACATAAAAGGAAGAGAAGGCGAATCCGATTTACACTACTGAATGATGCTCTCCGGATATTGCCACCCCCTTTTTGGAGATTGCTTATCACAGGCTTCCCTTAGTGGATAAGATGCCTTCAATACGGCCGTGAATGGTCACTGCCTTTCTCAAGGCAAGGGCAAAGGCCTTGAATACTGCCTCTGCCATATGGTGATTATTCTTACCATAAACGAGATTAATATGCAAGGTCATTCCGCTATGGTCTGAAAAAGATTTAAAAAATTCTCTTATCAGAGAGAAGTCAAATGTACCGATTTTTCTGCTCTTAAATTCCACATTGTAAATCAGATAAGGCCTTCCCGAAATATCTATGGCCGCACTGCATAAACTTTCATCCATCGGAACGGTTGCTGACCCGTAGCGAACAATGCCTTTTTTAGTACCGAGGGCTTTCTTCACGGCGTCGCCGAGACATATCCCGATATCCTCAATTAGATGATGATCATCTATATGCGTATCGCCCTTGCCCTTTATTACCAGATCAAAAAGACCATGACGGGCAAAAAGGTTGAGCATGTGATCTATAAAGGNNGCCTCCTGAAGTATGGGAATCAGATCACGTACAATATTCCCGCTCACTATTGTTTCCACAGCGAACCAATCACTCTGGTATAACCCGGATATTGTAGGCGCTTTCAGAGATGGCAGCAGGAGCACAACCCGTCCAAGATTCTCCTTGGACACGTTCAACTTCAAACCCACCTTACCCATGGCCAGCAGCGATCCATTCAGCAAAGTCCTTATCTGTTCTATTTTCTTTCGCTTCCAGGGGTCTTCCCATGCAGCGGGATTCGCAATCAGCTTTGTATTGGTCTTCATCAGTTCATGAACAATCCTCAGCTTATTAGCTTTAAGGGTCCTTCCCGTTTCGGTTACCTCCACAATAGCATCTACAAGACCTTCGACGACTTTTGCCTCTGTCGCACCCCAGGAAAATTCGACATGCACCGTAATGTTCCTCTCCCGGAAATACCTCTCCGTAAACTTGACCAGCTCCGTCGAAATTCTTTTCCCCTCCATGTCCTCGATGGAACGGACGGGAGAATCCTCCCTGACTACGAGAACCCACCTGGCCTGTCTTGCCGACGC
>JAFNGM010000216.1 GCA_017885225.1 Syntrophaceae bacterium
CCAGATGGTCATAGTGATTGTGGGATACGAGGACCGCATCGATGGGGGGCAGGTCTTCAAAACGGATGCCGGGGTCCCGGTGACGCTTCGGACCGGCCCATGACACCGGACCGCAGCGGGCCGACCAAATGGGATCGGTCAGGATATTGAGCCCGTCCAGTTGAATGAGAAACGTTGCGTGCCCGACGGGGGTTACGAAAAGTGAACCTTTTGGAACACTGGGGGCGGGAGGTTCTCCCAGTGTATCATCCGTTATTTGCGGCCACTTTGCCTGATCGATCCCGAAAATCCACCGCCAAATCCAACGGGAGCTGACGCGTCTCGGCTCCTCGCCCGGAGGCAGAGACGGGCTCATGTGGACCCTCGGATTAAAAAATAGGTTGCCATCGAAGTGGTCCGAAGTCCGCGCTATGTCTTCGGCGCACAGACCCGGATCGGCGCCGTGTGTGCGAAACACCAGAAAACATATCAGTACCAGACAAAAAAGCAGCACTGTGATTTTTTTATTGGGGGGATTGATTCGCCCTGGGCCATGACTGGACAAGGTAAATGCTCCTGCTACAGGAAATGTCCTAAACAATCTTCAGGGGGAGTCATATGAGGAAATCGATACCATGTCAACGTTTTTCGGAAGGCCTTTGTCCGGTTAATACAGCATTTGCTGCTTCCTTGAAAGGGAGTGTCAAAAGGTTTATCTTGAAATGCAGAGTTTCAAGTGATAATCAATGATACGTTTTTCTCTGAGACCATTACAAGCAAGAGGAGGCCGATATGCGAATAGTCATGATCGCTGTAATGCTGGCTCTTTGGCTGGCCGCTCCGGGTTGGGCCGATAATGGCTTCAAAGAAGGAGCCAGAGAGGTCGGCCAGGGCTTCAAGAAGCTTGGCTCAGAGTTCAAGGAATGTGGCAAGGAAGTCGGTCAGGGTTTCAAGAAAGCGGGACTGGAAGCGAAGAAGACAGGTCGCTCCATAGGAGAGTGGTTCAGGGACACGGGAAAAAAGACAGAAGACGCCTTCAGAGAATTAGGCCGAAACATCAGGAAGTTTTTCACCCGTAAGGTGTAATAAATACACTTAACGTCCGATGACAAACATCGGCACACACCTCATATGTTGTGGCAAAAATCTTCTTAACACAAAAGACCGTTCTTCACATACCCCCACCGTGAAAAAGCAATGCCTTATCAAACTAAACGGGATTGCACCTATTACTAAAAAATCACGCCTTATATCCATTTTAAGTAAGGACTTTCGAAGGTATAAATCAGAGTATCCCCGATTGTAAAGCGCTGCATAATCCTGTATTTCTGATTACAAGGGAAGGAATAATCATGGAACCGAGAATAGCGCAAAAGGGGCCTTACTTGATGGAGTTAAAAGCAGGCACATATTATTGGTGCAGCTGTGGTCATTCTCAATCACAGCCATTCTGTAGCGGCTCGCACACAAAGCTCAACACAGGCATGAGTCCTGTGGAAACGGTTATCGCGAAAGATACAGTAGTAGCGTGGTGCGGCTGTAAGCGGACTGGAGCTCCGCCGTCCTGCGACAGCACGCATAATGATCTATAGAGGGATATTCCAGGAACACAATACCAGCTATTTTTTTGACAACATAGATTCATAAATCTGGTGAAATAGGTGCAACTCCAAAACCGTTGCGTTGTAGTTAAAGACAGCGATTGGCCGGATGACTGTTCTTGAATAATCTAAAACGGTTTTTCCCTTGACTCCTTCCTGTACTCGTTAACACAGCACCTTTCAATTTCTTACTATGTTTCATATGGAAATCGTGGTAATTGTAATAAACATATAAAGCCAGACATTAAAATTCATAAACCCTACAACATGACGTGAGGGTCATATGGTCTGAATACTGAAACCCCGTTTCTAAAATGAGCGGGGTTTTGTGTTTGTTGTTGACTATTGACAAGCGATGATATTCCTAAAATTAACATATCCCAAAGGAGGGTAGGGGAAAAATGGAATTGCGTGCTGCTACCGGTCTTGGTTTAATCGTATTTATTGTTCTGTTAGTCTCTTCATGTGCCACGAAGATGTCGTTGGAGGAGGCGAAAAAGGTAACCATCACCACATCTGAAAAATCATTCGTCCCGCCTCCCAGAAAAGCAAACGACATCAATGCCCTCCTTAGTAAAAAGGGGGTATTCAAATCGGAAGCAACCTCTTCATTAATAAAAACGGCAGAAATGCAGCCACCATCGGGAGCCGACGATAGAACCTTAAAGGGGTTTTATGAAAAAAGGGGATTCGCGGCCTATCAGCTTGCCCGTTACAAACAGGCCCTGGAAGATTTGAGAAAGGCTTATGATTATTTGCAAAAGGCAGGAGGCGAGCGTGGAATAATTCCGCTGTACCTCAGTTTTGCAGAAAGTGAATTTGGTAATTTTAAAACGGCAATAAATATCCTTGAAGATGAAATTCCGAAAAACCAATATACATGGGACATGTATTCATACCTGACCTATCTCTATGCATTTACAGGAGATGTAGAATCTGCAAGAAAGACGAATGAAATGTGCAGGGCCGGATGTAGTTTATTCAAGCAAACGTACCCTCGATCGACAAATATTGTGTTTTGCGAAGCAGCCCAGGACAGATCTGATGGTTGTTTCCTTCAAGCTGAAGGGAAATTAGATCAAGCAGAAGTTCACTTTCGGCAGTTTTCTGATTTTTGGGCGACGCAGAAGGACACAAAACCACGTAATGCAATTAATACACGTGTATATCTGATAGGAAATTTAATTCAACAAGGAAAATTGCTCGAAGCTGAATTTGAAACTAGAAAAGCGCTCGACCAATCACTTGATCACACTGGGAAAGATTCTGCTTTAACCGGGAAAATGATGACATTCTTTGTGAATATACTTCGCCTGCAGGGCCGCCTGCAGGAAGCGGATAGTCTTTCTAAAGAGACCATTAAGATATTTGAGGCCTCTCGTATAGCATCTGATTCATCGCTCATGTGTAATGCTCGCATTGCACAAGGCGACATTCTCTTTGCACAGGATATTTATAGTGGACTTACAGGGATTTACGATCAGGCTAAAATTGATATGAAAGACAATCAATATGTTTTTGACAAGAATTACCTGCGCAACCTGAATATAATGATATCTTTGATTAAGACAGGCCGCGCCTCAGAAGCCATCACATTAGTTTCTCCCGTAATTGAGTTGAATCGGAAGATTTACGGTGATGTAAGCTATATGACAGTCGAGAGCCTGGGCATGAGAGGAATGGCTCAAACAGCATTGNNGGAATAAGAGAGAGGCTTATCATGATTTTTCATTAGCGCTTCCCATACTGCTCAAAACGAATCTAAGTCAGCTCTCCAACCCCAATCAGAGAAAAAGGGTGTCCATGGTGTATGAGTCTTACATCGATTTCATGTCCAAAATTCGCGGCACCGATCTGGAAAAACAGTTTACCATAAATGCTGCTGCAGAATCCTACAAGATAATGACCGCCCTTACGAGCTATTCCCTCTCGGGAGCGGTGGGTGAGAGTACCGCCCGGGCCGCCGCCGCATACGACCCCGAACTTGCGGACCTGGTGAGGCGGGAACAGGACACGGGGAAAGAAATCAAAGTTCTGCAGGGAACTATCTCTGAGCTCCTTGCAGCGCCTGCCGATGAGATCACGACAAAGGGCATCAAGGCATCACGGGCAAGGATGGACGCATTGATAAGAGCCAGAACGGCCATTCAGGACGAGATCGGAAAAAGATTCCCCCAATACGCCGACTATATAAATCCTCCTCTTCCATCTATTGAACTAACCCAGCAAAATCTCCATCCGGGTGAGGTATTGCTGTCAATTTACACCACCGACGATAAGACATATGTCTGGGCTATCCCCAAAAGCGGTGACGCAAGGTTCGCTGTTGCGCCTTTAGGAAAGAAGGAGCTTGCTGATATTGTATCCAAACTCCGGCAGGCCCTAGATGCGCATCCCACCGTACTGGGGGACATCCCTGAGTATGACCTCTCGTTGGCGTATGACCTTTACCGCAGGATATTCAAGCCTGTGGAGAGCGGATTGAAGAATGCCACGGATATTTTTGCTGTGGTCCGCGGCCCCTTGAGCCAATTGCCGCCGGCAATACTACCGACCACGCCTGTATCTCTCTCATCCGATAGTAGTATCCTTTTTGACAAGTATAGAAAAGTACCTTGGCTGATCAGGAAAGCTTCCGTCACGATGCTGCCGTCGGTTTCGTCTCTCATTACCCTACGGAGTTTGCCTGCTGGTGATCAGAAGAGGAGGTCTTTTGCCGGGTTTGGCGACCCCCTCTTCAGCAAAGATCAGCTTGCCGGTTTAGGGGCTGAAAAAACCGAGAAAATGATACATCTGGCAAGCCGTGGAGCGCGGCTACACATACGGGGAGTCCGCGTGAGCAAGGAGGGAGATATAGACAGCAAACAGATTAACTCCATAACTATTGAACATCTCAATCGTCTCCCTGATACAGCTGCGGAAATACTGGACATTGCCAAGGTTCTGAATGCCGACGTTGATCAAGACGTGTTTTTAGGGAAAAACGCCTCCAAGCACCGAATAAAGACGATGGACTTATCAAACAGGCGCGTCATTGCTTTTGCCACCCACACTCTTGTGCCGGGCGACCTTGACGGTCTGGACCAGCCGGCCATTGCATTATCTTCACCATCTGTTACGGGAGACACTGAGGACGGTCTTCTCACCATGGGTGAAATCATGAAACTCAGGTTGAATGCCGATTGGGTCGTTCTTTCGGCATGCAACACGGGAGCGTCTGACGGCGTTGGAGCTGAAGCATTGAGCGGCCTTGGCCGCGCTTTCTTCTATGCCGGGACGAGATCGCTCCTCGCCAGTATGTGGCCGGTTGAGACGACGTCTGCACGAAGGCTTGTTTCGTATATATTTAAAAATCAGCAGTCAGATAAAACCCTTTCCCGCGCCCAAGCATTGCGCAAATCCATGGTCGGATTAATTGATGATGCTGTCCTTATTGATCAAGGAACAGGTACGGTAATTGCGAGCTATGCCCACCCCCTCTTCTGGGCACCGTTTGTTATAGCAGGCGATCCGGGGAAATGATATTTTTATAAGAAACTCGAACTGAACTATACTTATGCAATACCTTGGTTCTCTAATTCTTTAGTTGGTTTTTCCTTCAATCTAATCTTCAGATATTTGACATGCAACTTCTGAGGACTTGATAGGTGGCGATAAGATTTGACATCCTTCATGGAGAGGTGTTTCCTAAAACTCCTCCTTCCATACAACATTTTAAGAAAGATTCTCAAAAAAGATGATTTTCACAATCTTATTTACCAGTATTCACAAGTCCCAATGCAAAAAAGCTATGAGTAAGAAAGTATAAAATGAACCTTCATTTATAATATTTCTGATGTCACCTTTGACCAAATCTTGTCGCCGCATCATCTTTTTTTATTTAGTATTGTTGTGATATCCCGTTCCGTTCAAGACATTTCAAGGCATCATACTTTAGACCCTCAGAAACAAGATATCCAGCCTGAAGTCGGCACCTCGTTTCCATATCTGCTCCAGGAGGTAAAAGCTCTGGCAAATTATTGACGATTTCCATAATTCTGCTGGAATCATCCCTTGAAAGTAGTGCGAAAGTAGCAATATGTTTCTCTCCGGTCTTCTCTTCCACAAGAGACCATTGATATCTCCCACCCTGTTTAAGTATTCCGAGAGGAACATCGATTTTTGTCAGCATTGTTTTTTTTGAATAGACTATAGCGTTACTTCCGATTTCTTTAATCTCCAGAGAGAAATGGGTTTCTTTCGACCACCATTTAAAAGTGAGCGGTTCTATGTACATGATGTCTGCATTATCATGCGGCCAGAAGTCTCTACATACCTTCTTTTTTTGAAATGTCCGGGACTGTAACCGCACTTTTGATCCTGGTTTATCGGGATGGATATAATTAGTAAGGGCCATCGTAAAGTATTCCATGAGTTTGGTCGTCGTAGATTTTTCTTTCTTGAAGTCTTCCATTTTAATTACAAATGGACTGTTCTTGTGGGTTAAATTTAATACTCTGCACTCGCCGCATGTGAGAAATACAGAGGCCCCTTTTTCAATTTCCAGCACTGTACCGGGAAAAATCATTTCCATTCTCCTTATCTCCTCTTTAACTGATTCCTTCTTATATCCAGTGGATGTTTCTGTTATTCGATAGACTTTGCCCCCTTCTGACTTCAGGAGATATACATATTCTTCGGATACCCCTTCCTTTCCGATCGAAGCAGAGGGCAGAAAAAATATAATAAGCCAAAGTATCCCCGTAAAAACAAGATGTGTTTTCATTGAAGACCTCCGCGATGCATCTTCTCACGGTTGAATTTCCATGTTTTAATAGTCATTACTCTTTAAACCTGTCCAGTTCTCCCGAAACGAGTCTCAAGTTCATGCTTCACTTTCTTAATGACCTGCTCTTTTATCCTGATCTGTCCATAAATCATGACTCCAGCGATCGTGGGAATAAAGTCAAACCAGTAATGAGAAGAAGAAAAGGACCAAAGACTTGCTATGACTACGACTGGGAAAAGAGCAAAAAAACAGATGAGAGTGGCCCAGAAGCGTGAAAAAAAGATAAATATAGAAGCTACAGCGATTCCAAGGACAACCTGCATGATGAATGCCTTCCAGAAACTGGTAGGCGTAATCAGACTGCCACTGATGATGCTCTGTGTGACATTGGCAACGATTTCCATTCCAGCCATCCTACCCACGGGCGTCATGTAAAAGTCATTTTTATCAAATGTTCCCCCAACAATGACAACCTTATCCTTGAATATTGTCTCACGCTCAACTTTATTGGAGCGGTATTCTTCTAAAAGACGCTTTAGACTAACTTCGCGATCGAAATGCTCATAATTACCGATAAAATTGGGAATGATCCTGCCATTCCTGGCCATGCGGATACAAATATCATCTTGATGCGATTCTCTTGGGTTCGAAAGGATAATTCTATTGTCGTGAATATTCAACAGAGCTTCCGTAAGAGCTTCCTGTGACAGGCCTTGATAAGCAGCAGCTACAACAACAGGGAAAGACGCCACAGGAAGATATGGGAGTTTATCCGTTAAATCTTTATTCTTGACCATATACAAACCCTCGACCATCCTGAAAACCCCGTCGCTATCCAATCTGAAAAAGGTGCCGCCATAGATGGTCTTACCCACCCACTGGGCCCCCGGGCTTATACCTTCAAAGAGAATAAACCCATCTCCTGTCGTATGTAAACTTTCATCTGTATATGGCCGCAAGTCAGAAAGGGGGTTGTTTTCTGCAAGAGGTTTGTCTTCAATGGCCTTAACGTTTCCAACAAGCACGATGGGAATACCAGCTGCAGAAGCACGATCAAAGGCATCCGCCAGCATGCGATCTTCGGAAGATGGGTCGGACAGATCGCAATCAAGAGCAATCACTCTGGCCTTGAGTTTCACCAACAGGTTTACCGTCTCCGCCAGTCGTCCTCTCGAAAGCGGACTGACTCCACGAAAACCCTCTTTGTATTCCTCATCGGTAATAAAGAGCAAGGCTACATCGTTCGCCTTATTTTGAGTGATGAAATGGAGGAGGTCGGTCATAGGGTTCTGATACGGCCTAAAATATCCTACCCAAGCCAGGGTAGTTACTGTCGTGCTGATGGCTAAGCCAACGAGAATGGCTCTTACAAAATAGCCTCTATAAAGGGAAAATTTGTTAAATATAAATTTCGCTGCTGAAACTAGAAAACATTTAGCAGAGAGGAAAATATTATGGAGATGATAGACAGGATTCATAGGCGGCCCAATGAGGGAATTGGAGTTTGTTTGATTTTGATAATAATTTTCCTTCGGCCGGAGTAAGTATAAGGAATATGACGATTATGTGTCAAGAAAAAAGGGGCACAAGAGATGATACGTAAAATGCGGTGGCAAAGGCCAGGAAGGAACTTGTCATGGAGAGACATCAGCCAGTGTAATAGGGTATCGCTTTCAGTGAACTTGCAGGGCCGGGCAGTCATTTTTGAGTGTCGTGCAAAAAGAGGCATTCCGGCACTCTAAAATTACGTAACACTGTAACATTTATTGAAGAAGAAGGGGACAGTTTAATAATTGCACCATTGCATTCTCTTTATGTTGAAAGGACCACCACTACATAACCCCTTGCTGAAACTTCCGTCATGCTGTTTCTTGGAATAGGATTGGTTAGATATGCTGGCGTCAGGGGATAGTTTAAGAAGTAACGAAACACATAAACGGTTTAGTTGCAGAAAGGCAGGATCAGCAACGAACCCTACCTTTTTTGTGCCTTTAAGACATAATCATAGGTATAATCTAATCACATTCCTTGAGGGCTTGAGTGAACTAAACACTCTCCCTCTCCACCGCTTCCTTCCTGTAGACCTTAAATCTGACTTTCTCGCCTGGATATAAGAATTCAATGCGTAATGATTATATTTATGACTCTTCAGAGACTCCAGCAACTGGACAAATTTCCCATAAATGTGCTATGGTTCTGGTAAAAAATCGGGGAAAAAGAAGTTTGTGCATTATATTGTTAGGGCTTCGCATGAGCGAGTAACTATCTCGAACGTTTGTGTCCTACCAGACAAGAAAGGCTCGACCAAATGAAAAAGATCTTAGGCTTAGCAATCATCACACTGGCATTCACTTTCAGCGCAGGAGCTCCTACGTCCTTTGCACAGACCATAGACAATCAAGGTGCAAATGTGGCGATGAGCTGGGAAAAGGCCGATGTGTTTGTTCCGGGTAGTTTTTTCACGACCAGACCAAATAAAGTAACTGTGAACAAGCCATTGCCGGTAGTCATTTACCTCCACGGGTGCACTGGCATTAATGTTAATCATGATGCTTTGTGGGGAGACTTCATCCAGGGACTTGGCTTCATTGCGGTCTTGCCAGACAGCATGGCACGACCAGGGCGCAAGTGGAATTGCGATCCGAAGACAAAGAGAGGCGGTGCCTTCCCGCAAGCCAATGCCATGCGCATAGAGGAGATTCGCTATGCAGTTGAGCAAGTCAAGAAGAGCCCTTGGGCCGACACGAAGAATATTTTTTTGATGGGACACAGCGAAGGCGGTCAAGCTGCCGCGTGCAACACGCTGCCTGACTTTCGCGGCATCATCATTTCAGGATGGACTTGCACAGACTCGGCGCGGCCAGGTTTCGACGGCATCTTTGCGCCGTTGGAAACCCCGATCCTGACCCTCGAATGGGATCACGACGCATGGCGCGAAGGGAAGCCACAACAAGGCTCTTGCGCCAACAAGTTCGGCGAACGGAAGAAGGCTCGCCAAGTGTTGTTCCATGGGACTCAACATTCAACCTACGACCAGCAGGAGGCACGCGATGCGGTTGCACAGTTTCTCAAGGAAAATCTTGCACACTAACCCCCCTAATCGGGCCGCCGAGGGTTTTCTTTCCCACTCCCCCACACCACCCCGCATGTGGATTTCCTTCAACCATCTCAGGACATGCTACTCTCTGGACGGACACAGAGGGGATTACCGATACGTGGGCTAATACTACATAATCATAACACATATTGAGAAGAAGCGCCCTTGCTCGCTTTCTTTTGGTAAGACTCAGCAGCATGGTTTCAAAAAAAACGTTGGCTTGTAGGTGAAGTTTTTTATCATCAAATCGCTCTGTTCCTTCCTGTTATCTTGTTCTTGGTTATTTCCTTCAGAATGCAACGTTTCGAACGGTATTCATTAACCTTGATTTTCTTTACGTTGGACAAATTTCCTTTGATATACCAACTTGGCATTTCACGGTAATAAAGACCAAAAGCCAAGTGTCAAAACTTCATCATCGTTGATTTTATGATGATTTAACTCTTTTCATTCTGCCTTAAATAGATTACGATTCCAACAAATTTCGGGAAATACCAACCAAGTATATTAATTG
>JAFNGM010000217.1 GCA_017885225.1 Syntrophaceae bacterium
TTTTCTTGACATTTGGGAACCCGCTCATAATAATCGGCGCCGTGCCGTAGTGGTGAAACTTGTAGACGCAGGGGACTCAAAATCCCCCGCCCGCAAGGGCATCCCGGTTCGAACCCGGGCTCCGGCACCAAAAGCAAATCAATGTGGTTCAGTCGGCCCCCTCCTTTTATCATCAACCCATGACTGACATTTATTCTGCCAAATACCCTGCCGCGTAAACTGCGATACTCTGCCATTTACTCTGCCACTTAGAGTTTTCGCCTGCGGGTAAAGCCCGTAATCCATTCGAGTCTACGGACGCCAGGGGCCACCGGGCAGCCATTCTTTTTCAAAGCGCCTCTGGTTCTCGCTTGCTTCAGCGACAGGATGCAGGAATTCCCTGATGCTCTCCATGATCATCGGGAAATCTTCGAATATGCCTGGAATCTGCGTTTTCTTAAGGAATGTCTTCCATTGGACATGTTTGCCGGACCTGTCGGCAAATTCTTTGGAAAAGATAAGGGCGTGAGAACTCAAAGGTGTTGACCTTCTTTGACAGGTGGCCATAATAGCGTCCTGGAGCGTCGATCCGTGAAACGGATATTTGCGGCTTAATATCCAGATGTCATAGAAATCCTTCATGCGGCTGTTGAGTTCTGCTAGGTCCAAGGAAGCCTCGAACTTTTCCGCCACAATGGTTTCGATGCTGTAGGCCTTGACGATTGGCGGTTCCATATCGAGCAGTGTCGGAAACGTCATCTCCAGGGCGCCGGGAACGACGGCATCACCGAATCCGATATCGATCTGCATCGGGATTTTCGCCTTGCCGAGCCAGGCGTCGAATTTGAGCCGTATCCCCGGATATTCCGCATCCTCTGCCATTGACTCGATGCTCAAAGGGTCGAATTCGTAAACAAGACCGTCATCGAGGGCCGTCTTTCCGATCTCACGGATCGATGAGCCAACGGCGTTGATATCTCCCATGCCGAGACCCAAAAAATCGATGTCACGCGTTGTCCTTGCCAAGGGAAGGCCCATGCCCACCAACAGAAAGCCACCCTTCAGAACGAACTTTTCTTTCAGTGGCGACCGGGACAACCGGAATAGAAAGCGTTCCAGACCGTAGTAGATCAAAAGGGATTGAAATGGCTTTCCGCTTTTACGGGCCGCGGCCAAAAGTCGGTTTTTTATGGAGGCCGCCATATTCTTGACCTGCTCGGCACTCATGGCACCATGGCCTCCAGGTAAGGGGTGACAAGCTTCTCCACCTTGCAGAGCTTGGCGTATTCCATCAGTTTGGATGGACTCGCCCCACGTCTTTTCAGGTACGAACGAGTTCCTTCCAGGGCGACGTCGAGCCCCACGCTGTTTCGCCAGCGGAAACAATCGATCACCGTCTTGGGGGCGTTGTAGATACGGACATCCTGCTCCATGATGCGATGGACCTCAATGCCCTCGTGAAAACAGGAACCGGTAAAGAAAATGGACCGGACAGGCGGATAGATCACTTTGGGTTTGCGGGATTTCCTCTCCACAGCGAGCCAGATTTCATGCGGGATCTGGGTGGTCAGTTCGTGAAAAGAAAGGGCGGAGATGAGGCAGATGACGCCGTGGGGGACGAGCTTGGCCACGTTGACTAGATCGATTTCCGTGGGGAAGCTCTCCATCTCGGCAAGTTGGTAGAGGCCCCGAGAGACGGAAGCCAGCACACCATCATCGCGGAGGCCGTACAGGGTTCTTCGGTGAATCCCGTGGCGAAAGGCCTCGCTGGTGCGGATGATCCCTCCCTGCTTCCTGATCGTATCGATGGCTTTTTCTTTGGCGGTATCCATGGGAAGGCATGGTACAATAACGTCGGCAAGAAGTCAAGTCTGCCGACGTTATTTGACCATGTATTTTAATATTGTCGCTGTCTTGTCAATTCCTGTGATTTGGGACTCAAAATCCCCCGCCCGCAAGGGCATCCCGGTTCGACCCCGGGCTCCGGCACCGAAAATAAATCAATTGCTTATATGCTTTCCATAATTCCCGTCATCCTTCTCCAAAAAAAAGGCGGTGGGAATCCGAAGTTCCCACCGCCTCTAATATCCTGCAGGTGACGATTTGATCTTTTTAACGGTTCCCTTCCTATGCCAACAGGCACCTGGTGCTGTGCGTTACTTCACCATGTTTGAAATAATGCCACCGAGTTTTACGATATCCTTGGCCTTGTCCCCTTCCGTCATCCTCTCTCGGATACCGACCGCGTTCCCTACATTACCTTCCAGTGTCCATATCTCTTTTGTAAACTGATCATAGGCAAGAAACATGGCTGAATGGTCTTTCTTCTCACTCCCTTTGGTGGTAATCGCTATATAGTCGCCGCGCTTGGCTCGATTTTTGATCTGGCTGCGTTCATAGGTGCTCTTGTAATCTTGGAAGTAGTCCACAAGCCGGCTGACATAGGTCCTTCCTTTGATATCCTTCAGGTTGTCCTTGGTGAGCCAGACATAGAACTCCGAGCACCATTGCTCATTCTTGTCCGCTCCATACTTGGTGCCGTCGACTTTGTCCGTTCCCCTGTATCCAACCCGTCCGAGGGTGGACTCATCGTATTCCTTGAATCCCCTGAGCAATATGGCGCGGAGAGCATGCCTCGAAAGAGTCAAATCTATTTATCTTCTTAAAATGTAAACCGATGTCGCCTCTGTCCAATCTGTAGGTTCGATCTGATTCAACTTGCGGACAAGATCACCTATCATTCCTGTTGATTTTTCGTCATAGACTTGAAAAACCCCTTCTTTAAAACCAAGGGGAAGTAAATCTTCTTTATTCCGTGTAGCAACAATCTTGATTCTTTCTTCAGCCGCGGTCCCCTTATAATCCGGCAGAAACATGGCTTTTAGTTGAATCCGACTATCTATCGGTGGAAATTGATGTGCCTTTTCCGTCCGAGTAAAATTATTCGGCATATTTGCATTGGGCAAAAGCAGGGTTACTGAACCATCCGCGGCAACGGAGAAGATATATATGTAATCATCTTTGTTAACTGAATAAAATATTTTTACGTCCTCACCCTCCATTAGGTTTGTTTTGGAAAGATGAAGTTTTGCTGAGAGTCCGCCTCCTTCTTCGGGATAAACCGGCTCAACAAGGGCTTTAATTTTTACCTTATAAAGATTTCTTTCTTTTGTATCCCAACCGGCTGAGAGAACTTCTTCCTTCGTAATTTTCCCGCGAACAGCGGCATAAATCAGATCTTCGGCAACCTGACTGTTGGAAACCAGTGTGTGAGATTTGATGAACGTCCCGACCGCCATTTCAACAGCCTTGCTCTGGGCGTTCCTTCTGGCTCTGTCTTTAACCTTTTTTAAAGTATCCATCTCCCCTTGATATGATTCGCCCTCACCAGCAATCCAGACAGGCTTTTCCGACGCCAGACCAACCACTGGGAAAATAAACAAGATAAATAGTGTGAGGATTTTTTTCATAATCAATTCTTTTTCGCTCCGATTAACTGCGGCGTCTGCTCGTTATTGTATTGTTTCCTTGCGATGCGTTCAATCTGGGGCTTCATGAAAGTGAACAAATCGCCAACCGCAATCGAGCCATCCTGTGTCGTATGCTTTGACCGTCAAAAAAGCAATATCCTATCAATTATTTGCAGGGAAGTAATTTTAGCGCCGCCAATTAGCGCTTGACTTTTTACTTCTTTTGGGCGTAAACCCACCATCAATTTTAAAAAATATCCGGAGCACCTATGGCGGCCAGGGGATCAATTAAAATCAACAGGGATATTTGCAAGGAATGCCACCTGTGCATTCACATCTGTAAACAGGAACAGATATCCCCCTCTAAGGAATACAATGCCAAGGGATACCGGCCTGTTATATTTTGCGACACGGGAAAGTGTACCGGTTGCGCCCTTTGCGCCATTATGTGCCCGGAAATTGCCATAGAGGTCTACCGTGAATAGGGTATTAATGCAGGGGAACATGGTCATCGCCGAGGCCGCAATAAGGGCGGGTTGTCGCTTCTATGCAGGATATCCCATCACACCGCAGAACGAACTTACTGAATACATGGCGGAAAATATACGTAAGGAAGAAGGCGGTGTATTCATCCAGTCGGAAAGTGAGATTGCCGCTATCAACATGATCGCGGGGGCAAGCGCCGCGGGCGCCCGGGTCATGACATCTTCCTCAAGCCCGGGAATTTCATTAAAGCAGGAAGGCATCTCTGCCATGGCCGCAGACGAACTGCCGGGAGTGATCGTAAATATGATGAGGGGCGGCCCCGGGTTGGGCAATATCCGTCCTTCGCAGGGAGATTACTTTCAGGCAACCCGTGGTGGCGGACACGGCGACTACAGGGTAATCGTGCTGGCACCGGCCACCGTGCAAGAACTGGCCGACTTAACAATGGACGCGTTCGATCTGGCTGATAAATACCGGACGCCGGTGATGATCCTGGCCGACGGCATGATGGGACAGATGATGGAACCGGTGATATTTAAAAAACCAAAACCCAGGCAGTACGATGAGCGTTACGTCCTCAAGGGTGCGGGCACGGGAAAAAGCAAGTTTATAAGGGGGCTGATCCTGGATGCTCCACTCCTGGAAGAGCATAATTGGAAGCTTTACAGAAAGTATCAGGTTCTTTCACAGAATGAAACCCGATGCGAGAGCTATAAGACGGATGACGCAGACATGGTAATCATTGCCTACGGTACGGCGGCGCGCGTTGCCAAAGGAGCCATAAAAAGGCTGCGTGATACCGGCTTAAAAGTGGGATTGTTTCGCCCTATCTCGCTGTGGCCATTTCCCACCCGGGAGCTGCGTGAGATGTCTGAAAGAATAAAATATTATCTCGTGTTTGAGATGAGCACCGGACAGATGCTGGAAGATGTCCGTCTTGCATTGCAGGGATATGCGGATATTGACTTTTATGGCCGTCCCGGCGGTATTGTGCCGCCGCCGGTCGAACTGGCCAACGTAGTTTCCCGTCATTATAAGAAAAAAAACGAATATATGAATCAATTCTGAAACACATATTACTCAAGGATTTCCACTCTCATGAAAAAAGTCTTTCAACGTCCTGAAAGCCTGAAAAAAACCCCCTTTCATTACTGCCCTGGTTGCGGCCACAGCATCATCCACCGGCTCATCACAGAAGTGATCGACGAAATGAATATAAGGGGAATCACGATCGGTGTGCCTCCCGCNNTTTTCCTATCAGGGTGATGGGGATCTTGCTGCCATCGGCATCGCGGAAAGCATTCATGCGGCAAACAGGGGAGAAAACTTCACCATCATCTTCATTAACAATGCCGTGTACGGTATGACGGGGGGACAGATGGCGCCCACAACCATTCTCGGGCAGAAAACGACGACCTCCCCAGCCGGCAGAAGTAAAGTTCTCGATGGTCATCCCGTGCAAATCAGCGAGATACTATCTCGCCTGCCGGGAACCGTCTATATTGAGCGCTGTACCGTAACTTCGCCGGCTTCTATAGTGAAGGCCAAGCGCGCAATACGTAAAGCGTTCCAGTACCAGATGGAGGGACAGGGATTCACCCTGGTGGAGCTGCTTTCGCC
This sequence comes from Syntrophaceae bacterium, assembly GCA_017885225.1. Classification (GTDB taxonomy): domain Bacteria; phylum Desulfobacterota; class Syntrophia; order Syntrophales; family UBA2185; genus UBA2185. The sequence goes on from JAFNGM010000217.1 coordinate 5,556, forward strand.
ATGCCCTACTAACTGGAAGATGACCCCCATCGAGGCCTGCAAATGGATCGACGAGGTAATGGCGAAAGAATTTCCAATTGGGGTACTGAAGGACATACCCGCTTCCCTCACAAAGGAGGTCACGCAATCATCATGATGGTGAAGACCATTTTTTCGGGATTTGGCGGTCAGGGCGTTCTCATGATGGGGTACAGTTTTGCCCATAGCGCCATGAGCGCCGGCCTTCAAGTGTCTTATCTCCCTTCTTACGGGGCAGAGATGAGAGGGGGGACGGCAAACTGCACCGTAGCCATTTCCGAGGACGAAATTGCCTCGCCGATCTCTTCGGAACCCGATTTTGTCGTCGTGATGAACACACCGTCGCTTTATAGTTTCCAGAACAGGGTTGCTTCCCGGGGTGTTATTTTCCTCAATGCGTCTATTATCGAGGCTCGACCTACACGGCAGGACATAATTGTGTGCGCAATTCCCTGCGGAGAAATTGCGGAAAAAGAAGATACACCCAGGTCGGCAAACATCGTTATGATGGGGGCGTTTATCAAACAAACAGGAGTGATCGCGGCCGATGTTTACCTGAAGAGTCTGGAGATCATCATGGGTAAAAAAAAGAAGTCTCTTTTAGAAAGCAACCGAAAGGCTTTTGCCGCCGGTTATGAATTTTTGAAATAATCACCGGAGGAGCGAGAAACAGATGGCAATCAAGCAACTTTCCGTAATTTTAGGCAATGTACCCGGAACATTATCCAGAGTCACCGATATTTTGGATAAAGAAGACATCACCGCCAAGGCACTTCTCACCGCCAGCACTGAAGAGCATAGCACAGTGCGTCTTGTGGTGAATGATCCGGAACGTGCCGCCGGTATTCTGGAGAGCTTCAATTTTAATTACGAAATAACTTCTGTACTGGCCGCTGAAGTACCCCTGCATCCGGGCGGCATGAACTCCATTCTGAAGCCTCTTGCCGCGTCAGACGTCAACATTCATTACCTCTACACAACGATCAACCGTATCGGTAAAGAAACAATCGTCATCCTGGGAGTCGATAAAATCGACGAGGCCGCAGAAATTCTGACAAGGCACTGGATACATCTTGTCGGTGATGAAATTTATTCACTGTAACATGTTATGGGGTCAGGCTTGAAACTTGACATTTCAAAGTTTCTGAAAAAAACATCCGTTCTTTGTGACGTATTACTTGATGGGACAAGGGAGTATGGAGGGTCTGGCTGGCGAGGAAATGAAACTTTACATGATTAAATGTCAAGTTTCAAGCCTGACCCCATGATCTATAAGTCAGGGGATTATGGTTGCACGCTTCTGCAATTTCCGGACTCCCATTTTGGGCTGAAGTCTCCAATGGGCCTCACAAAGGTATATTTAGAGGGCGTTACCACAAGTTCACAGGCTACTGTGCCGACACTTCCGCTGGGGATGGCAAAGGGTAATGCGACAATGAATAGTACCGTGCCTACCACAGTAGCGACTAAACCCACAGGTCTCACCATCAGCACATCCATGGTCATATCCATACCCTTATCTTGATATCCGAAAGCGGGTGCAGAAGAAGTGATAAGTATAACAGTAATAAGCATGGCTACCGCTATTTTTTTCATCATGGAATAACCTCCTTGACGATCTTTCGAGTGTTTATATTACACGCCTTCCATTTGCATGAAATGCAACAATAATCATTCATCGTACATATCACTCTATGCTTTTTACACATAAAGGATTTTTATTCATATGATATATGATTATTGCGTTTATTTCTATACCGTAAAAATGATTACCTCTGCTGACAGGGGCAACTGTTCCAATGATTTGGAGCGTGTGTATCGAGGCATCCGTCGTAACTTGATGTTATCATTAAAAGTGCATTCGGAATCACCATAGGCATGATCCTGGAGACCGACCGGCAGTACCTGATAAATTCTATGAGAGCAAGAAGATATACATTGACATCGATCTCTCAGGGCGCTATACATGTATATCCATAAAAAGGAGCACAAGAAATGTTAGCTATAAGACTTCCTGTCGAAATAGAAGAACGGCTTGACGCATTGGCAAAGGCTACAGGTCGTAGCAAGAGTTTTTACGTCCGAGAAGCGATCATTGAGCACTTGGCAGATCTGGAAGATGTGTATCTGGCTGAGAAACGATTAGAAGACCTTCGAGCTGGCCGGAGTCGGACTTATACACTAGAGGAAGTGGAGAAGAGACTTGATTTGGAGGATTGAAATTGACGCAGCTGCGGAGAAAGATCTTGCTAAGTTAGATAAGCCTATCGCACGACGTATCATCAAGTTTCTGCAAGACAGAGTTGCTGCTCTGGATGATCCACGCAGCATCGGCGGAGCCTTACAAGGTGTCCAGTTTGGCGAGTTTTGGAAATACCGAGTCGGCGACTATCGAATAACCTCAAAGATAGAAGACGAGACTTTGCTCATCCTAGTCGTCCGGATAGGTCATCGTGGAAGAGTATATCGACGCAGGTAAAATATTTTCAAATCTTTCTGTCTTTTAATCGTAAATGCTATATCCCAAAGCTCGATACCCCCTGAAGCGTTTTCCATTCATTTATTTGGCAGCTATTTTTGAAATGATACTTTGTTGTACTTTGAGGGATTTTTCAATTTTTTCCAATCGGTTATAAAGTGGCTTTTCCGATGATCTTGCCATCTGTCGGCTTTTTTCTAATTTATACATCTCTAATTCTATTCTTTTTTTGCACAATTCATATTTCTTCTGAAATATCTCATATTTCTTGTTCAACTGATCTTGGTGTAACTCCCGCCATCTGCGGGAATTTTCCAGCTTTTTATAGCTTAATTCTCCCAGAAATTCCCGCCTCTTCTGTTTCTCGACCAATATCTCACACTTTTTACTAAGCTGCCCTTGGCGCAGCTCTTGCCATTTACGAGAATTTTCCAGTTTCTTGTTACTTAATTCTTTACGATGTTCCCAATTCTTTTGTTTCTCCAAGAGAAATTCTTTTAAAAAGTATATTGCAATTTGTTTATAGAAATCACTCCCCGCCGTGACGACTGATTCGTCATCGTTGCGATCGAATTCTGCCGGTATTCTGTACCGGTCTAATATATTTTCACCTTGTTCAGCAAAGTGGCTGATTTCCTTTTTTTTGCGGAAGTATTCTTTTATTTGTTTATTCTTAGCTTTCTTTATGGACCGATACAATTGATGCATATTGTCCCGATCAGTTTCGAGGATATGAAGCCATGCATCTTGAAAAGCATCACTATTCAAAGGAAAATGCTCACTTATTATTGTTGATATCTTTTCTGCATTCATGTTTCCTCCTTAATTGGGTGTATGATACGAATAGTCAGGTTCTGTTATAATCAGATAATCTGAAACATAAAGTGGAATCTGAAAAAGGAAGTAGAACCTTTCGTAAAGAACCAGGAAGCTCTGGAAGTTTGGTCGAAGGAGTTCTCTCAGGATGTTGTCAAAAGGATTTTGCTGGTCTGAGCGGTGTCACAGCCAAGGGCATCCCGGATCGACTTCAGGCTCCGGCACTGGAATATAAAAAAGGCCGGCCATTGCTGACCGGCCTCCTGAAGTTTTTATCAGTACCTAACAATTTATTTTTTGGCCATTTTCTTGTCTAATGCAGCATTAAATTTCTCCGCATTTATTACAAATCGTTCGTGTGTCGCCGCGGATATTTTTTCTGCATCATCAAATGCTTCCAGTGAAAACGTTAGTTTGCGTCCCTCTATCTTATCCAGTTTCCCTTTTACGGTGACTGTCATTCCCTCCGGGGTTGCCGCGGTATGGGTCATGTTTATGCCGATGCCCACCGACTGCTCATTGGGCCAGTCCAAATGGGGATTGAGCGCTTTGATACAGGAAAATTCATACAGTCCTAAGAGAAACCCCGTAGCAAAAACCTTGGGCATGACAAGCCCCTCTGCGAATTCCGGGTAAAGAAACGGGACGGTCTTGTTTTCTGGAACCTTGAATGTAAAGTCAACAGTCAGTCCGGGCTGTAAAGAATCTTTCATGGCATACCTCCATTATGAAATTTTAACTGCGTCTGACGCAATAAACCGAAATTTTTGCAATAAGTCAAATATAAAAAATCACATTTATAACATTTCGGATTCATTTCCAGATACATTCTCTCTTCTTCAGGATTCGAGGAGTCAAGGGGTCGAGGATTCAAGTGAATAAGGGCGGATGAAAATGGCAGAAGTCTGACTGAAAATATGATACATAATGAGAGCAGGATTATGATGCCCACTAACATACAGGGGATCTTTATGGATGATCACATGGCGTTGACTCAACTCGAGGAATTGGCGTATACGCTTGGGATACAGGTACGGTATGAAAAAATCGTGGAAGATGAACTGTCCAGTACAGGCGGCCTCTGCCGCGTAAAAGGAGAATGGGTCATCATCATAAATTCAAAGGCGGCAATCAATGAAAAAATTCACACGCTGGTGAAGTCCCTGAAAAATTTTGATCTCAATGACATCTATATGAGACCCGCGTTAAGAGAATTATTAGAAAAGCAGGGTGCGGAAATATAAATTAGTAATCGGGGGATTGTGTGCATAGGAGAACCTAAACATTTGCATCATTGAATCCGCTCGCGAGCGCATTCCCCGTAGCNNACTGCGGAGAGCTTCAATCCTTTTTGCGTTGAAACGGGGGAAGCGCTTGGAATGTTTACGGTAAAACCATGTGTAGGATGCGGTTACTGCTGCATAACAGCCAGGTGTTCAATTGGATTATTCCTCTATGGGCAAAAGGGAAAATGTCCCGCACTGGTGTGGAATGGAAAGAGATATCTTTGTGAATTAGTCGATCTTTACAGGGGCGCTTTAGACATTGAGAGGGGATGTTGCGCGCCCTTGAACACATGGAGAGAGAAGGTGAGAGAAAGGAAGGAGATATTTAATCAATGAAAAAACTCCTCTGCTTTGCCCATCGAGGCGCGTCAGGCCATGAACCGGAAAATACTTTGTCCGCCATAGAAAAAGCCATTGATCTCGGTGCGGACTGGATTGAGGTTGATGTGTATGCCGTAGAGAGGGAACTGATCGTCATTCACGACGAGAGGCTTGATCGTACGACAAACGGCACCGGGTTCGTGATGGGTAACACACTTGAGTATCTGCGATCTCTTGATGCAGGAAAGGGCCAGCGCATCCCCACGCTCCGCGAGGTTTTCGATTATGTTGACCGTAGAGCAGGGATAAATGTTGAGCTGAAAGGGAGCGAAACGGCCGGTTTGGTTGTTTCGCTCATCAATGAGTATGTCGCTACATGGGGATGGCGTAATGACCAGGTTATCGTATCCTCTTTTCATCGTCGCGAATTGGGAAGAGCGAAGAAACTCGATCCTCACGTCAGGATTGGCATTGTGATCGGCGGTTTCCACCGCCCGTATAAGAAATTTGTCACGCAGTTTACCACGTACTCTGTGCACCCCCGCATTGACCTTGTGAATGCGGATTTTGTGCGAAGCGCACATGAGCGCGGTCTCAAGGTATTTGTCTATACGGTGAATCGTTCCGAGGATATTGCGCGCATGGCTGCCATGGGAGTGGACGGGATATTTACCGACTTTCCCGAACTTGTCACCAAGCGACAAGATCTTTGAAGGACTTATGTAATCATTGGAGTTTTTATTTCTTGATAAAACAGCGATGAATCCGGTAGCGAGCGCATTCCCCGTAGC
>JAFNGM010000218.1 GCA_017885225.1 Syntrophaceae bacterium
GAACAACCGCCGCAATACCATCCCGAAGGTGACGTATGGGAACACACCCTCCGCATGCTTGATTTGCTGCTGTCATGGAAAGGACAGGAAAATGATGATCGTTTGGCCTGGGCTGTTCTCATGCACGACGTTGGTAAAGCCCTCACACGCTCCGAGAATGAAACAGGCATCCACTTCTATGGTCATGTCAGGGAAGGGGAAAAGATTGCGGAGAAGCTAATGCGGCGGCTTAAATTTTCCCGGAGAGACATGGAAACGATCCTCGCCCTCATCCATTGCCATATGCTGTTTATTCATGTTCAGGAAATGCGTCCAAACAGATTGAAACGATTCCTCCGGATGCCAGACTTCGATCTACACCTTGAATTGCATCGTCTGGACTGCCTGGGAAGTCATGCGTTTCTTGATAACTATGAGTTCTGTAAAAGCAAGCTCATGGATGTGAGAGCTGACGAGCTTCATCCTCCCCGGCTGCTTAATGGAGATGATCTCATTGCGATGGGTTTTTCTCCAGGACCCCTTTTCAATGAGATACTGCGCGCTGTTGAAGATGCCCAGCTCGATGGGGAAATATCCACGTCTGAAGAAGCGCGAAGGCTGGTGAGGAAACAATGGCGACAGTAACTGACGGATTCATGGATATGGTGAAAAAATTATCGTGAGGGGTGTGTGAAAGGGATAGAAACTATTTGCAGAAGGCAATTGTTTTTGAACGTTACCACTTTACTGTTCTTAATTGTGGCATTCTTCGCTGGCTGTGCAGAGAAACGTGTCTATCGTCCTCCCGCAAAAGTAATAGAAAAGCGACTTGCCCATATGGGTTATACAATTCAGGTGGGCGCCTTTTCCAATGTTGAAAATGCGGCACGGTTAACGGACCTGCTTAAGGACAGGGGCTTGGATGCCTTTTATTATGTTGCCCGTGAAGGACTTTATAAAGTTCGTTTCGGCAATTATTCCTCAAAGGTAATGGCCCGCGAGAGCGCTGAAAACCTCAGATCGTCGGGAGTTATAAATGAATACTATATCGTGAGCCCAGATGAGTATGCTGTTGCGAAACAGCACTCCCATGGCAATATGTATATCAGAGGAGAAATAGTAAAGTCAGCGCAGAGCTTCATTGACGTTCCCTATTTATGGGGTGGTTCTTCATCCGATTCCGGCTTTGATTGCAGCGGATTGGCGATGACCGTGTATCAGTTAAACGGCCTTAACCTTCCCCGCTCATCCAGGGAGCAGTATGAAGCAGGTGCCCCTGTTGAACAGAATGATCTTTTAAGAGGAGACCTTGTCTTTTTTTCGACTGCCGGCGGAGAGAAGGTGACGCACGTTGGCATATATACCGGAGAAGGCCGGTTTATACATGCTCCTGGAAGAGGTAAAAAAATTCGTGTGGATTCCTTATGGAGAAGCTATTATAAGAAACGTTATCTCGGGGGAAGGGCGTATCTCTAACCAAACAAGAAAGAAGAAGATACATGAATATCAACAATCTGATGGTTACGGGTGGATGTGGGTTCATTGGGAGCAACTTTATCCGCTATTTGCTGGGAGAAACGGTATTCACGGGCAGAATAATTAACGTCGATAAGCTTACCTATGCAGGGAATCCCGAAAATCTCAGGGGCATCCATGAGCAATATCCCGGCAGGTATATCTTTCAGAAGGCGGATATATGCGATGCGGACGTGATTAGAAAAATTTTCACTGATAATAATATTGACGCGATTTGCCATTTTGCTGCGGAATCGCATGTGGACAGGTCCATCAAGAGGCCCGATAGTTTCATACATACAAACATTGTCGGGACTTTTAACCTCCTTGAACTTGCAAGGGCACGCGCTGATAAGTTTCTCCTTTTTCATCATGTGAGCACCGATGAAGTGTATGGCAGCCTCGGAGCGGAAGGATATTTTACGGAAGAAACACCGTACCGGCCAAACAGCCCCTATTCAGCCTCTAAGGCAGCATCGGACCACCTCGTACGCGCCTATCATGAAACCTTTGCCTTGCCCACGCTCATTTCCAATTGTTCCAATAATTACGGGCCATACCAGTTTCCGGAAAAACTGATTCCCTTGGTGATCCTCAATGCGGTGGATGGGAAACCTCTGCCTGTGTATGGTGACGGCAGAAACGTCAGGGATTGGTTGTATGTGAGGGATCACTGCGCGGCTATATGGACACTCATGCGGTCGGATAAAAGGGGCGAGATGTATAACATCGGCGGCAATTCCGAGATGGAAAATATCGTGATTGTGGAGATGGTGTGCGATATCCTCGATGAGATGCTCCCTGCATCCGGGGGGAGATCAAGGAGATCATTGATCACCTTCGTGAAAGACAGACCCGGGCATGACAGGAGGTATGCAATCGACTTCAGCAAGGTGCATAGAGAACTGAATTGGTCGCCGCAGGAATCGTTCGCAACGGGCATCAGAAAAACCATACGCTGGTATCTTGATAACAGAACGTGGATCGACAAAATCAGGAGCGGCGAATATCAGTCATGGATCAGAGAACACTACGGACAGTAAGGTGAAACAGTTCAGCGTGCTCTTGTGCTCCCGATGATTCGGGCCTTATCAAGGGAATCGGTAAGTCGCAAAGAATTGTTAGAACTGCATACCGCGCGCAGAAAATCCTATATCGGTAAAATTATCGAACGTGAGGTTTAAATCACCCACGCCGCGAGTATCTCCAGGCACTTCGTATCTAAATGCCCCTGTGCTGTGATACATGTTGCCCGGCGCAAAATAGACTTCTTCAATCTTTATCGTTTTCAACAGATGCTGCAGGGGTTCGAATTTGCTTCGCGGAAGCACTTTAATTACTTTGATATCGGGAATTATGGAAGTCAGATCCAGATGGGAGCCGTCAAACTCAAACCATCCCATGAGATTATAAATATCGGCTTCCTCAAAGGCAGCATCTTTCCAATGGGAAACTCCGTCCATTCCCACTTCTCTCTCCTCACACAACTGCTCCAACCTTATGCCCGACTCCGGCATCTGTACAACTGGAACTTCATCAAACCGGGGGACTTTGCTTTTTGTATGCGTCTTTTTTTTCCTTACCATAGGGCACCTCGCTGTGAATGGTTAACCGTTAATTTGATTTGGTGTTACTTGTGTATATGTAGATCTGTGAATCACATATCATGCCAGAATCAACTGAAAGACTAATTAAATCTAACTTATTATAATGATGATGAATTATGATATTGAAAAAATTTCACGGAAGAGGATTCGGGGATGGTTGGCGCGTAATTTTTTACGCAGTGAGAAAGGTATTATGCATGTTTAATTATCAGGCTTTTCATATTTTGCGATACATAAAACTGCTCTGGTGTGCGTTTGTTTCTTTGACAGAGAGTATGAATTCATGTAATAAGCTATTGCGTTAGTGATTGTATCGAATTGAAATGCAGATGTTTATTATCTTGTTACTGCTTCGTGACAGGTACCCGGAGAATGTTTTTTATGCACAAATCTAATGCTTATTTGATGGAAAATCCTGATGAAATATTACGCTTGGAAGTCAAAACAGATCCGGCAGCGGTTAGCCGACAGGCTCTCTGGTGTGGTGTAAAACCAGGTATTAGGGTCCTCGATATAGGATGTGGTCCCGGAAAGACCACTGCCATTTTGCATGAAATGATACAACCGGGCGGATATATAATGGGTGTAGATTATTCTCAGGCACGAATATCTCACGCGAGAAAGCAGTATGGAATGAAACACGGCATGGATTTTTCTGCCTGTAATTTTAGGGAACCACTAGATCATTTAGGTCAGTTTGATTTAGTGTGGGTCCGATTTATTCTTGAGTATTATCGGGCAGAAAGCTTTGATATGGTTGGAAATTTTAAAAAAGTACTCAAACCGGGAGGGTCCCTCTGTCTTCTCGATCTAGACTATAATTGTCTCAGCCATTATGAATTGCCACCGTTGATCAAAGATCTACTTCCTAAGATCATGGACAGACTGGAAGATAAGTATAATTTTGACGCATACGCAGGCAGGAAATTATATGCCTATCTTTATGATCATGGCTTCAAAGATATTCAAGTCAACATAATGGCTCACCATATAATTTATGGCCGTATGAATGATAGCGATTTTTTTAACTGGATGAAAAAGATTGAAGTAAATGCCAAAAGGCTTAATGATATATTTGAAGACTATCCAGGAGGATACAAGGCTTTTTTTATTGATTTTAAAAATTTTCTTCTTAACCCAAGACGTTTCACTTATACCCCACTTATTCTCTGTAAAGGGAAAAATCCTAATAATTAAATAGTGATCCCGAATTGTTCTCGATCACCTACACGCTTTTATTCTTGCGCTCTCCGCCTACATTGTTTGTATTTTGTTACTGAAACTTAAAGTGATATAAAATCAGTAGCGTCCGGTTAATAGTCG
>JAFNGM010000219.1 GCA_017885225.1 Syntrophaceae bacterium
AGATGAAGCAGAGCACAAGGTGAAACATTATCTTCTTGTTCATGTTGCATTCCTGCTCAAGGAGGTCTCTCACAACGCGAATCTTCCCGCCTCTATATGGGGGATTCTGGTAGTATTTTCGATATGCATGTTTATCGTATATTCGCTTTAACCCTTGACAATAAAGTAACATCCTTATCGGCGAGCGAAAGCGACATCCCCACACCCCTTACCTGCATGCGGGCGTTTTCCATTTTGACAGCCCCTTCGGTATATATACGCTGTTCCGAACCAGAATATTTCAGAAAATCCGTAGTCAGGCGATCCCCTTTGTCAGAAATGACCTCTACATTACCTGAAATTTCCATATCTTTCGTATCTGTGTATAACTTCCCTTTATCACCTTTCATGATAAATAACTTGCCATCCGACATTACAAGTTTCACCCTGATCTTCTCCAAAATGGCGATGTTGCCGCTTTTCACGTAGTTGGCACTATCCGCTTTGACCTCCCACTTTAAGCCTGAATCACCCACATCTGTATAATTAAGGTTCTTAACCTGAAGATCTACATTATCCGCTACTATTTTCAACAGTTTGCTTTGCGACGCATTATTATTCTTCATGACAAGCGCCACCGCTGCTGCTGAAACAACGAGGATAAATGAGACAGTAATGACAAGGGTCCTTTTTTTAAGCTTCATAATGTTACAAAAACACGTTCTCCCAAGGTCTTTCAATATTTTATATCATCCGTTTCTCCATATGTAAAGATCAAACATACTACACTGCAATTCCACATGTGCTCTCTATAGAACGAAAAAAGCCTAGTGACTCCTCCGCATCCCATGATGCAATGCCGAATTTTTAATATTTCTATAAGAACTTTACAGGGATTTGTGAAATGAGAATTCAGGATGTGAACGCAAAAGGTTTTTCAACACGTATCTTATCTCAAGAGGTCATAGAAAGTATCAGGCATAAAATTTATTAGAGTTCATATCTCGTTACGATATCACCCCATTTGTCCTGGGCTTCAAGGATCATCTCACATACTTCTCTCACGGCCCCAGCGCCCCCAGAATTATGTGTAATATAGTCAACACATTTTTTGACATGCTCCGCAGCATCCGCGACGGCCACAGAAAATCCGGCTCTTTTCAATACGGGGACATCAACGATATCGTCTCCAACAAACGCTATGTTTTCATAACGGAGAGATCTGGACCGAAGAATAGCTTCAAATATGCTGAGCTTGTCATGAACGCCCTGATGAACTTCAGTGATGCCGAGATCTTTTGCACGATGCTCTACTACTTTTGACCTCCTCCCCGTTAAAAGGACGACATCAATGCCATGCCTCATGATCATCTTAATCCCGTGTCCGTCCCTCACATTAAAATGTTTCACTTCATTTCCCGCATCATCAATGATTATTTTTCCATCTGTCATGACACCGTCAACATCAAGAATCAGGAGACGAATCTTTTTCATTTTCTCATGCAGTTTCTCTTCTACAATTTCAGACACGCCGTGCCCCCCCTTATGCATATTTTTCCCTCGCACTCATCTTTCCTTAATAAGCATGTCGATCCGTGTCAGTGACCGGAGAAGTTCGAACAATGCATCGAGACGTATTGAATTCGGCCCATCACATTTGGCACAATCCGGATTCGGATGAACCTCCAAAAAGAGTCCGTCAATTCCCACGGCGACGGCAGCCCGTGCAAGATGGGGAACCATTGCATTCTGACCACCCGACGCAGTACCCATTCCCCCGGGAAGCTGCACACTGTGTGTGGCATCAAATATAACGGGGTAACCCATTTCTCTCATTATGGGGATTGATCGATAATCGGCAACAAGGTTGTTATAGCCAAATGTCGTTCCTCTTTCCGTGATCATAATATTATCATTCCCTGTTGATGACACCTTGGCCAATATATTGGCAACATCCCATGGAGCGAGAAACTGCCCTTTCTTGATATTCACAATTCTGGCCTTTCTCGCCACTTCAATGACAAAATCCGTTTGCCGGCAGAGAAATGCAGGCACCTGAACCACGTCAAGCACTTCGGCAGCCTGCTCAATCTCCTCAAAACGGTGAACATCAGAAAGGATATGAATGCCCAGATCCTTCTTAATATCTGCCAGAATCTTCAGCCCCTTAGTGATGCCGGGGCCTCGGAAGGAATGTATTGATGTCCTGTTCGCCTTATCATACGAAGCTTTGAATATGAAAGGCAACTTCAAGCGCCCGCATATATTTTTTAAAAAACCGGCGATCTCTCTCGTTGATTCTTCGTCCTCAATAACACAAGGACCGGCGATAAGCACAAAGGGGGCGTCTCCCCCTATGACAATATCGCCCATAATAATCTGTCTTACCATGCGCCCTCCATCCTTTCGTCTGACAACTTACATGACGTGTGTAATGGTATTGAACCATCTTTATGAAATTTTCCCTCTCATGAATCACGATATTTTTGCTGCAATATCTTGACTTTCAACGCAGGAATTTTCTCCGCTGCTTTACTCGAAGCGGGATTCAATTCATAGGCACCCTTATACGCCTTCAGGGCATCCTCATACATACCTTTTTTTTCGTATGCCGCTCCTAATTGAAGATACACATCATCATCCTCCGCATCATGCTTCAGAGAAATCTTATAGCACTCTATTTCATTTTCGATGTCATTTTTTAGACCATAGACATATCCGAGGCTCGAATAGGCGGATGCGTTTTTAGGATTAAGAGCAGTCATTTTTCTATAGATTTTGATGGCACTGTCGTAGCGTTTTTCCTTCATATAATAATCTGCCAAATGATCCAGAGACTCCGTGTTAGGATGAGCCGATGCCAGTTTCTCATATTCTCTCATGGCCTCCTTCGTCTTTCCCAGCTTGTCGTATGTATACGCGAGGTTATAATGTACCTGAGGATCTTTGATCCCCTGTTTGATCGCCTTCTCATAGTATAAAGAGGATTGTCTGTATTTCTTAAGTTCTCCGTATGCATACCCGAGCTGAGCATAGATAGATGCTTTTCTTGGCGAAGACTTGACAACCTTCTCATAAATCTTGATTGCCTCACCATAACGCTTATTCTTAATTTCAATATCTGCGAGTCTTGTCCACGCTTCCATATCACCCGGATTTATTTTCACTACNNATGGGATCCCTCGGATTTAAAGAAATCGCTTTCTTATAATTCTCAATTTCTTCCTTGGCCAGCCCCTTTCCTCCATATGCAAGTCCTAAATTTGCATATGCCGAGGCATTCTGTGGTTGCCTGGTAATAATTTCTCTGTAAAACCTAATAGAGTCATCATAGTTGCCTGCTTTAAGGTATGCGCCGGCTAATGCGAGTTTTACATTTTCGACGTCTCGCGCCTTCGTCAACACGAGCCTGTACTGTTCTATTGCATTTTTAAAATCTTTAACCTTTTCATATGATTCCCCAAGCTTGTATCGTACTAAAAAATCATCGGGATTTAATCTCAGCGACTCCTTGTAGTGGGTGATTGCTTTATCGAATGTTCCGGCATTACTGTATGCATATGCGATATTTGCAAATGCAGAAGCATCCTGAGGCTTCAGTTTAATAATTTTTTTTCCCGTGAGGACCGCCTTGTCGTTTTCTTTTACAAGAATAAAACACTTTAGGAGTTCCGTTAACGCATTCACATCATTTGGGCTCAA
>JAFNGM010000220.1 GCA_017885225.1 Syntrophaceae bacterium
AGGGATAAAAATACGGATTCTTCCTGATCCATTGTTCGAAGAAATCATAGATTTTTGAAACCGATATATACATTCTGCGAATATCTTCGCCATGACCGGCAAACTCTCTCTCCATCTCCTTAAGAAGTTTTTCTTTATCATTAAAGAAATCTATCCTGTGATCGGGAAGTATAATCTGAAAAGAGGGATTCAGCAACCGTGGATCTGGGATTCCCTCACATTGTGCCCCAAGGGATAAAAAAAGGCGAGTGCATGTCTGTTCGGGACCGAAACCTGTCAAAGGGAAAGGCTCAATTGGGAATGTGTAGCCTGATTCAGTATACACATATTGATTATCACCTTCTGATAAAAGAACCGTTTTTTTCCCATGATGGGAAATCATTGTTGCTGCGATTAGGGAGCTTACATCATTGCCAATAACTATCGTATCGTACATGCGTTAAAAATAAACCATGCGTTGTGATTAGACAATAAGAATTTTGATATACTCGCTATTGAGAGCGTTAAATGAATGATATCGATGGCTGGTTTTTGTCCCTTTTTTCTATAAAACCAATAGAAAATGCCTTTTCCCCTAATTTTTCGAGGCGTTCAATTATCTCAGGTGATTCTTTCTCCGGTGCGATTACCATCATTCCTATGCCCATATTGAAGACTCTATACATTTCTTCATTATCGATGTTACCCATTGCCCTTATAAGAGAAAAAATGGGGGGGATTTCCCATTTGTCTTGAAAAATAACCGCACGGCAAGGGTCGGGGACAATTCGTGGGATATTATCGATAAAACCGCCGCCGGTGATGTGCACAATACCTCTGATAGTGAAGTTCTTGATCAGATTCAGGATAGACTTCACGTATATTTTTGTAGGGCGCAGAAGCTCCAATCCTATAGAATGACCGAGATCATCAATTTTTTTATTAATATCAAGTTTTTCCTTTTCAAACAGAACCTTTCTGGCCAGGGAAAAGCCATTACTGTGAATACCATTCGAGGCAATGCCAATAATCGTATCCCTCACGCGGATTTCCGAACCGTCCACTATTTTATCGGCTTCTACCACACCGACACAGAATCCGGCAAGATCGTATTCATCTTCTTTGTAAAACGAGGGCATTTCGGCAGTTTCTCCGCCAATAAGGGCACAGCCCGCGTCGCGGCATCCATGCACTATACCTTCTATGATTTTCACGTTCCTGTCCACATTCAATTTTCCGGTTGCTATGTAATCAAGAAAGAAGAGAGGTTCTGCACCCTGTACAACAACATCATTCACCGACATCGCAACGAGATCGATGCCCACAGTGTCATGCTTATCCATCATTTGGGAAATTAGTAGCTTTGTTCCCACACCGTCCGTGGATGAAACCAGTACCGGCTTGGTGTATTTTTCCACATCAAGATGAAACAGGCCCCCGAAACCGCCGATGGGACTCATAACTTCTTTGCGATATGTTGTTTTAATGAACGGTTTGATCTTTTCTACAAATATATTCGCATTATCAATATCAACACCGGCATCTTTATAAGAAAATTTTTTTTGCATAAAATGTCTCGAAAAGTTAGTAATATGTGCATACGCCTTAGCGTAATTAACTAAAAAAGTCAATTCATTACTTGCGAAATAGTTGTATATTTGTTAACTGCATGCAATCTTTGTATTTGAAATTATTATATTAATAATGAGCTGAGAAGATTCGGCATATGGAGACACTCAAAGAAATCCTGGAGAAAATAGAAGCGCCGTTGGTGTTTTCGTCAAGGGATTCGTACAGGAATCTGTCCCTCATCAAGGACTTTGAGGTGACGATGAAGGCGTTCTTGAAGCAGCTGAAAAATGTCTTGACAACATCTGCAATGCAGAAGGATGGAGAAATATATGGAGATATCGCTTCGGGAATTGAAAAGGCGATTCTCGGTTTTGACAAACTGTCGGTCGGAGAGAAGAAGGAGCGGATAGAGAGTGCAATTCTTTTCTTGAATCAACTAAAGAAGCGTGTCTCGGAATATACCGTCATGCCGTCCGACATCAAAAAAGATGCGCCATCCCACACTCTGGATAATGTCGGGCTTAGTTTTGAGAAACTGTCTCTCCCGGTACAGTTCATCAAGGGGGTGGGGCCAAAAATTTCCGCGTTGCTCGAGAAGAAAGGTTTAAAAACAGTCGAAGACTTGCTGTACTTTATACCAAGGAGATACGAAGACCGGCGTACTGTAAAGGATATTAAATCAGCAAGTTTTGGCGCAAGAGAAACAGTTATTGGTAACGTTGAACAAATAGGAACCAGGTTCTACGGGAGGAGAAGAGTTTACGAGGTCACCATAGACGACGGCACCGGAGTGCTTACGGCGAAGTGGTTCAAAGGGAATCACGCCTACCTGAGGAAAATTTTCAAAAAAGGCATGCGGGTCATCATGACCGGTGAAGTGAGCAGTTACCTTTTCAGCAAGGACATGGTGCACCCGGATTTCGAGATACTGGACGATGACGAAAGCGGGGCGAATCTTCTCCACTTCAAGAGGATTGTTCCCGTGTATTCGGAGACGGAGGGTCTTCACCAGAAATATATAAGAAGGATCATGGATCATGTGGTCAACACCTACTCACACCATATTATAAGCCCTATACCTGAAGAGATATGCACAAATCGCCGTCTTGATAATATTCACGACTCCGTCCGAAGCCTTCATTTTCCCGCAGTAAACGACGATGTGGAAGCCTTCAACGATATGCGGTCNNAGAAGAATTATCTATGATGAATTTTTCTTTCTTCAGTTGGGCATAGCGCTGAAGAGAAAAGGGAATATTCTCGACAAAGGTATTGCATTTAAGACAGGAGGTACGCTTCTTAATACATTTTACACGATACTGCCGTTTGCTTTAACCGCTGCTCAGAAAAGAGTAATCAGAGAGATCGAGGCTGATATGGAAAAACCCTGCGGCATGAACCGGCTCCTCCAGGGTGATGTAAGCTGTGGTAAAACTGCGGTTTCTATGGCGGCAATGATCACCGCCTGTGAAAACGGGTATCAGGCGGCCATAATGGCGCCGACTGAGATTTTGGCAGAACAGCACTACAGCCGCATTCACGATTGGGCTAATCAGCTTGGATTGCAGGTTATTCTGCTGACGAGCGGCATGAAAAAGACCGACAGAAAGATGATATTTGAAAAGATTAAGAAAGGCGAAATTCATATCACCGTCGGCACCCACGCGCTGATCCAGGATGAGGTAATTTTCAGGAACCTCGGTTTTGTTGTCGTTGATGAACAGCACCGTTTTGGCGTGATCCAGAGGGCCACACTGCGACAGAAAGGGGTAAATCCCGACGTGCTGGTCATGACGGCCACTCCCATCCCAAGGACGCTTGCCATGACGGTGTATGGAGATTTGGATATTTCCGTCATCGATGAATTTCCTCCCGGAAGAAAAGAGATTCGCACGAAGGTGTTTTTTGAAGACCAGCGCGCGAGGGTTTATGAAATAATCCGTATGGAGGTAAAAAAGGGAAACCAGGTCTTTATTGTGTATCCGCTGGTTGAAGAATCCGAAAATCTGGATTTGAAGGACGCGACGAGAATGGCGGAACATTTGAGCAGTGAAATTTTCCCGGATTACAGGGTAGGGCTTATTCACGGCCGGATGAAGGGGAAGGAGAAAGATCAGGTGATGACGGGTTTTGTAAAGAAAGAGATCGACATCCTCGTTTCCACGACGGTTATTGAGGTGGGGATTGATATCCCCCAGGCGTCCCTGATGGTGATAGAACACGCGGAAAGATTCGGCCTGTCTCAATTGCATCAGTTGAGAGGAAGGGTGGGAAGGAGCGATATACCATCATACTGTATCTTAATGTCACAGTACAAACGCACTGAAGATTCGAGAAAGCGTCTGTCTGTCATGGAACAGACGAATGACGGTTTCAAAATCGCTGAAGAGGATTTAGCCATAAGGGGTCCGGGGGAATTTATGGGAACCAGGCAGTCGGGTATCCCTGATTTCCGGGTCGCCCATATCCTGCGGGATGTGTATATCTTAAATGAAGCAAAAGCAGATGCCTTTTCTCTTATTGAAAGAGATCCACTGCTTGAAAAAGAAGAACACGCACCACTGAAAGAAATCCTCCTGCGCAGATGGGGAGGTAGGCTCGAACTTGCAAAAACCGGTTGATCAACAGCCGAGAAATTATAAACAAATATTGTATCCACTTTTGCAAAAATAAAATCAGCCAGTTATTGAGTTTTGCTTTTCCGCAGGTACGTATAGCAAATACTTATCTACACATGGGGTGATTTGGCCGGATCAATGATAACAGGTTGAAACGTGAAGTTTTTTGAGCGTGTTTTTTCATGATGACGTGGCATTTGTATCTTCCTGTAATGTTGATTTTCTAATTCAGACAACTTGTACTATACTTCACCTACCTATCCGTAACATAA
>JAFNGM010000221.1 GCA_017885225.1 Syntrophaceae bacterium
ATATTCTCTCCGCTTTGCAGAAAAAGCCGTTAAGTCTCACAAGGGATTTATCCTGAATTTGAGGTATGTCTTCGGCGTATGCATGAGTTTGCTTATATTTCATTAGATCCATATTGTACTCTTTCACACCAATTCTTAAAGAGAAAAATTCACCCTGTCCATTTGTATAATATGGAGGATTTCCGAGGAATCAATTTTGGGTGGGTGTGGATATGTTCTACAGTATCGCCGCAGATTGTGTGATCTTTATTCACTTTTTGTGGATTGCCTTTGTGATCCTTGGCTTCCCCGTATGCTTATATCTGAACTGGCCGCGATGGAGAGTCTTTCATCTGCTCTCCTTAATCGCCATGGTCATCATGCAGTTGACGCACACGATCTGTCCTCTTACCCATCTGGAAGCGTACCTGAAATCGAAAGGCACGTCCGCCCGGGTCTATCCCGGTAAATTCACCATAGAAACCATTGAAAGGCTGATCTATGTTGAGGACCTGACGCTTGAAAAAATTACCTATGCAACGATTATTTTCCTCACCGCCGTTGTCACTTCTTTCTGGATAAGGCCGATCCATGTTAAAAAGCGTAATAATGTTTAAATGTTGAATTATTCGCACGTTTCTGATATGGGCATACGTGGGAAAGGAACAGTGAAAGGCATTCACCACAGACAGGTATAGCGCCTATCTCACCTCTTTGTATGATAGCAGAAGAACCCTTGATAAAGGTCGGCATTATCGGACAATGCAGAAAAGTCGACGGGGCATTTAACGGCTCCTATCGCCTTGATGATGAACGGTCAATAGAAGGAAGTTTTGCCGCACGCATCTCCGGCGGACATATCATTCTTTACGATTCTGCGGGCAACGAGATTGTCCGTCGGAAAGAAATATACTGCACACCCATCGGCGATTCCACATTCACGCTCTTTGATGTGACCATCGGCGTTCATTTCCATTGGGAAAGAACGCAGGAGCAGACATTTAAGGGTACCCTCATCCTCATCATTGACGAGCTGGGAGATCTGGTCATCATCAACCAGATTTTTTTGGAAGACTATCTGGCAAGTGTCATCTCCTCTGAAATGAGCACAGACGCGCCACTGGAATTTCTAAAAGCGCATTCGATCATTTCCCGGAGCTGGCTTATGGCAACGCTGACAAGAGCCCGCACGGAAACAAAAAGTGACCGGGTGTCATTCGGCACGTCGCGGAGCGCAGGTGAGATCATCTGCTGGTATGACCGGGAAGATCACGCGCTCTTCGATGTCTGCGCAGACGACCACTGCCAGAGGTACCAGGGCATTACCCGAATGATGTCCGGAAACGCCCGAAGCGCGGCGGAGACAACCAAAGGTATGTTCCTCACCCATAATAACGAGATATGCGACGCGCGCTACCATAAAGCGTGCGGGGGCATCACAGACAACTTTCAGAGCGCGTGGGATGATAGACCCATTCCGTATCTCACGTCCGTCAGTGACTCTCCTGCTCTACATGATCCGATTCGCACGGAGGCTGACGCTGAGCGCTGGTTTCTTTCCAGCCCCGATGTGTATTGCAATACAAGGGATGAACAGATTCTCACGCAGATACTTCCCTCCTACGACCAGGAAACAACCGATTTTTTCCGATGGAAGGTTGCGTTTACAAGGAAAACATTGGAGGGAATCATCAGGGAGAAGTCCGGTCTTGATTTCGGTGATCTCATAAACATTATTCCTCGGGAGCGGGGCCCATCAGGAAGGATAGTCCGCCTCACCATAGAGGGGTCGAAGCAGACGATCACCATAGGCAAGGAGCTGGAAATTCGCCGCTGGCTTTCCAGAACCCATCTGTTGAGCAGCGCGTTTTCCGTCACCGTCGAACATGATGAATCGGGTCTTCCGGCCCGTTTTATCCTGCGCGGCGCCGGATGGGGGCACGGCGTTGGCTTATGCCAGATCGGTGCGGCGGTGATGGCCGCGAAAGGTTCTACGGCTGAAGAAATATTGAAACACTATTTTCGGGACACTCAGCTGCAGACGCTGTATTGAATGGTTTCTCTATGCAAAAAGCACCCATTAAAACAGTATTTATTTTAGGCGCGGGGCTGGGGACGCGCCTCCGGCCCCTGACGAATAATATCCCAAAGCCCCTTTTACCCCTGGGTGGACGCCCCATTATCACCTACCCCATGGATCACGTCATGTCGGTGGGCATTGAAAGATTTCTCGTCAACACCCATCACTGTGCTGAAAAGTATCACCACGTGTTTCCGGAGAGGCAATGGAAAGGGCTCCCGATCATCTTCCGGCATGAAGTGGTCCTTCTCGACACGGCCGGGGGAATAAAAAACATTGAAGATCTTCTCCATGATGACGAGACGATTCTCGTCTACAATGGTGATACCGTGAGTGACCTCCCCCTGCGGCACCTTATCGACGAACATTTCGCGAAGCAAAGGGCGGTTACGCTGGCGCTCAGGAGCGATGGCGCTCCCTTAAACGTGAATATGAATGCCCGCGGTGAAATATGCGATTTCCGTCATGCTCTGGGTGATCCGGGTGTAAGCAGCTGCCTGTTCACAGGCATCTATATCGTGGAAAAACGTTTCTTTTCCCGTCTGAAGGCAGGCCGCGCGGAGTCCGTCATCACCGTATTCATCGAGATGATTAGAGAGGAGCCGGGGTCGGTTGCCGGGGTTCTTATTGATGAAGGCAGGTGGTGTGATATAGGCTCCGTGGAAGAATATGAAAGAATGAACATGTTGCCGTCGGTATATAAACCGTAATAAAATGACACATCCATATCAGGACATGATGCAATTTGCACTTCAGGCACTGGGGCTCAGGGAAGGGGTAACTTTTCATATGATGCCGGGTGGTAAAGGCGGATCAATCAGAACGTTCCATCGCATTCGGTATGGAGGCAATACTGCAGTTTTCGTGCATTATGACCGGGGTGTCAAGGAAAACGGCTACTACGCGACAATTTCGCAGTTCCTCGGGAATATTGGCATATCCGTACCCCTTGTCATGGCCCACGATCCTCATAAGGGTTTTATTGTCATGGAAGACCTGGGAGATTCCGATCTGTGGTCTTTCCGGCATGAGCCATGGGGAGTGCGAAGTGCGTATTACCGGAAAACCCTTGTCATGGCGCACCGGCTCCATACCTTTTCCCCAGAGAAATTCCCCTCGCACAAGGTTCCTCTCATGGAGCAATTCAGTCCCGACCTCTACCGATGGGAACGAAATTACTTCTATGAAAATTTTGTGCAGGCCATGTGCGGTATCAGTCTCAGCCTCTCCGAGAGAAATGATCTGGAAGCTGAATTGATAGGCTTGTCGTACCGGCTCGAGAATATAAGACACAGCCTTGTCCATCGCGACCTTCAGTCTCAAAACATCATGATCTGCAGGGGCGAACCGGTGCTCATAGATTTTCAGGGTATGCGCTTCGGTAACCTGTTGTACGACCTGGGATCACTTCTCTACGATCCGTATGTCTCTTTGACAGAGGAGGAACGGATAGAATTGCTCCGATATTACTACCTGCTTTGGATTTCAGGCAGGAATGAGATGAACGGGAGAGATGATCAGCGCATGGTGTCCCCTACCTGGATGTATTTCCTGATTATGTTCCGGGAGGCTTCAGCGCAGCGTCTCATGCAGGCTCTCGGCGCCTATGGCTTTTTGGGGCTGAAGCGCGGAATCCCGGAATTTCTCACCCACATTTCCAATGGTGTTGCCAACCTCATAGATGCTGCCGCACATGCGAAACGTCTCCCCCTGTTAAAAAATCTTGCCTCGAGCTGCCTGCACGCGCTAAAAAACCGGGAATCCATTCACTAGAGATCCTGTCACGTAAAAATCGTCCTTCATTATACTGGCCTTTGCAATTGACATGGCAACAGAATTATACTAATTATCTAAACTGTGATGACACAGATAATTAGTCATTTGGAGATTTTGTATGACGCCTCAACTCACCTATGTACTTATAACCCCTTACAGTCTTATCAAGTCCCGGACGGGAAACATTATCGCACGCCTCATGTCCTTTTCCGGCTGCGACCTCGTAGGCATCCGCATGATGCGCCCATCGGATGAGTTCGTAAATCAATATATCAAAAATGTGAAAGAGCTGGGCATCAATCCAAAGATCAAGAAGCCCCTTATCGATTACATCGATCAGAACTTGAGGCATGAAAATATTCTTGGACAGGCCAACCGCTGTCTGTTCCTTTTATTTGAGGGTATACATGCTGTAGAGCGGATCCACGATGTCGTTGGTAAGCTTACTACTGAAGCCGAATCGGAGGCAATTCGCGGCACCATTCGCGGTACGTACAGCGATTATGTCACTACCCCCGAGGGAAAAGTCCGTTACTTTGAGCCTGCCGTACTAATACCGACCGATATGGAATATGCACGAAACAACCTGGAAATGTTTGCCGAACTTGGATTCAAAGACTCCGGCATTTACGAAGAATGCGCCGAAGGAGAGACAACCTTGGTAATTCTGAAGCCGGATAATTTTTTCAAGCATTCAGTCCGACCCGGCAACATGATTGACATGTTTTCAAAAACAGGACTCAGAGTTGTAGGCGCCCGTATGGTCCGCATGAGCGCCGCCCAAGGTGAGGAATTTTATGGATTTCTGCGGGATGTCTTCAAGAAGAAGCTCTCGAGCCGGGTTATTGACAATATCCGCAAGGGAATCGGGAAGACATTTAAATTCGAGATCACTGATGATCAATACGCAGCCATGGCTGAGGTGATCAATGAGAAAAATGCCACCCATGAGGTTTCGCAAATCGTGAAATACATGACCGGCGTTGACCTGAACACAGTATCACCAGGGAACCGCGATAACCCAGGCACCCATCGGGGGCTTGCGCTTCTCTACCGCGGACCGGACGCGGTGGAAAAAATCCGTGAACGTCTGGGTGTGACGGATCCCGCACAAGCCGAGGCAGGNNTGAAAACGCCGGTGACGATTGCTCCGTGCTTATCAAGAGTTGGCTTAAAGGCGAGCATACAGTGTCTTAGCTGAATTCCGGCATATACCTCCAGTTGCCGCGCAGAGATTCATGCGTGAGACCCTCGGATAAAAGATTTAGAAAGTCATCGCGGGATACGTAGCGGGCGCCGAGTCTTTCCAGATGGGCCGTATGGACCTGGCAATCCAGAAACTCAAATTTAAATTCCTTTAATTTATGCACCAGGTGAATCAATGCCGCCTTGGACGCATTACTCATGAGTGAAAACATAGACTCACCGAAGTAACACCTGCCGATTGACACGCCATAGATACCGCCGACAAGCTTATCCCCGTGCCAGGCTTCCGCGGAATGGGCAAAGCCAAGGGTATGCAGTGTGCAATATGCCTCCAGCATCTCATGTGTGATCCAGGTTCCTTTCTTTTTCCGTTGCGCTTTTCGACAGTACTCAACAACTTCTCGGAAACTATGATCGTAAGTAATTCGGAAGACATTGTGACGCAATACCTTCTTCATGCTCCTGGAAACTCTGAGTTCATCAAGAAACAGTACAAAGCGCGGGTCGGGGGACCACCAGACGANNCCTTCCGGGGGAAAGGTCTCCACCGATCGCGAGAATTCCGCTTTCGGAAGTCAGATGTATGGGAGGAAAAATAATTTCATCGACCAGTCGAAAAATAGGCATGAGAAATCTCTTGCGAACAGACGGAAGACACCGGAATTATGTGTCGATAACCCGTACGATCACATCATCAGATTCAATATCCGCAACAGCCGTGCCGCCTTTGCTCAGCTTCCCGAAAAGCACCTCATCCACAAAGAACCGCTTTATCTTGTCCTGGATAAGGCGGGCGATCTCGCGCGCGCCGAATTCCGGAGAATATCCCTTATTGGCAAGCCATTCAGAACACCTGTCGGTCATCTGTATGGATACGTTTTTCTCCTGCAATTGAACAGCAAACTCACCGATGGCCTTCTTGACAATCATGAGGACCACGTCATGGGTGAGACCGTTGAAGTTGACAACCGCGTCAAGCCTATTTCTGAATTCAGGAGAGAATATCCTCTCCACAGCCGTAAATACCGCATCCCGGTTGATGGCCGTTGCCTCAAATCCTATCGTCTGCTTGCCGATTTCCCGTGCGCCCGCATTCGATGTCATGAGGATCACGACATTGCGGAAATCCGCCTTTCTGCCGTTGTTGTCCGTCAGTGTCGCGTAATCCATTACCTGGAGAAGGGTGTTGAAGATATCCGCATGGGCCTTTTCAATTTCATCAAGCAGCAGAACGGAGTGAGGATTCTTCCTGATAGCCTCGGTGAGGAGTCCTCCTTCCTCGTAGCCCACATAGCCGGGAGGGGCCCCCACAAACTTCGCCACGGTGTGCTTTTCCTGGTATTCGCTCATATCATAGCGATGGAGCGGCACCCCAAGAGTCGTCGCAAGCTGACGTGCCAGCTCGGTTTTGCCCACCCCCGTTGGTCCCACGAATAAAAGAGACGCGACAGGTTTATGAGGTTCTCGGAACCCCACACGGGAACGCTTGATCGCTTCCACCACTATATCAATCGCCTGATCCTGCCCGAAGATATTATTTTTCAGGCTTGTCTCCAGATCCCGGAGTTTATCGAGTTCGGAGGACGATACGCTCTTCTCCGGAATCCGGGCTATCTTCGCCACGACCGCTTCGATTTCCTGGTGATTGACGATTTTTTCCTCGCCTTCATCCCGATCATTCATGTTTGCGAGGGCGCCCGCCTCATCGATGACATCGATCGCCTTGTCCGGCAGCCTGCGGTCATTAATGAACTTATCGGACAATTCAGCGGCCGCCCGCAGCGCCTCTTCCGTGTAGGATACGCGATGATACTCTTCGTATTTGCTTTTTATGCCCTGCAGGATTTGGAACGTTTCCTCCGTAGTCGGCTCCTGTACCTCAATCTTCTGGAATCTCCGCGACAGGGCGCCATCCTTCTCAAAATATTTCCGGTACTCATCATAGGTAGTGGAGCCTATACACCGGAGCTTACCAGAAGCCAATGCCGGCTTCAGGATATTTGACGCATCCAGAGAGCCTCCTGATACGGCCCCGGCGCCTACGATATTGTGGATCTCGTCAATGAACAGAATCACTTTTTCCTGTTTCTGCAACTCCGCGATTACCCGCTTCATGCGCTCTTCAAAATCACCTCTGAACCTTGTGCCGGCTATGACTGCTCCCATGTCGAGAGAATAAATCTTTGATCCTTTCAGGCGTTTGGGAACCTTACCCCCGGCAATAAGCTGCGCCAATCCCTCCGTAATCGCCGTTTTCCCCACGCCGGGCTCGCCGACATGGACGGGATTATTTTTGAATCTCCGGCACAGCACCTGGATGGTGCGTTCAAGAATATCCTCCCTGCCTATGAGCGGGTCGATTTCTCCCGCTTGAGCCTTCGCGGTAAGTTCAGTGGTAAATGATTTTAAAATTTTGCTCTCTTCTGATTCCTTATCTCCGGATTCCCGCCCGGGTTCACTTTCATGCATTTTTTTCATGGGCTTCTGCATGTCNNGGATTCTTTTTCATCTAAAATGGAAACGAGGACATCCCCCAATTCCAGAATGTCCTTCTGGGCAGAGGTAGTATGCCACACAGCCCTCTCGAGTATATTCTGGAATCCCAATGACTGGACTGATCGCGCACCCTCTATACCAGGATTGCTCTCCCGGAGATATTTCGACAACTTTCGTTTTAAATGCTCCGGGTTGCCACCGCATCGTTGAATGATTTCCGCCCCCTCATCAAAAAATAGCGAAGCATACAACAGATGTTCCGGCGTCACAAATTCATGAGATCGCGAATTTGCTTCCGCATAGGCAGCCATAATGATTTGATTGAGATTTTCGCTAATCTTCATACTATTTTCCCGATACTCAGGCCTCTTCCAAAGAACATTTTAACGGGAACTCCCTTCGCTTTGCCATATTATGAACTACCGACACTTTGGTGGAGGCAATATCATAGGTATACACACCGCATACACCCGCCCCCTTTTTATGCACATCCAGCATAATCTTGGTCGCTTCGGCTGCCGCCTTGTGAAAAACGATCATAAGCACCTCGACCACAAAATCCATTGAGGTGTAATGATCATTATGGAGTATAACCCGATACATCTTAGGCTCTTGCAAGACAGTATCGGGTTCTAGTTTGATGTCCCCATTATATTGTGAATCAGGATCAGGGTTCTTCGGCATCTTATTCCCTTAAACAACCAATCTACAATCTTCTTTTTGCTTTTCTTTTCTATAATATAAGACAAGGCTATCTGCGTGTCAATGGGGTTCTTAAAGGCGGGAACAAGTGAATATGATCAAACGTATGGAGGGGCCTCGCGACCCCTCACTTTGGTACTGCCATTATTGATTAAACACAAACCGGTTACACATCATCTCTATACTTGAACGAGATATTAAGTCTGATTCTGAATGATGTTATCTTTCCATTTTCAACCGTAACATCCTGCTTCACAACCTCCGCCACCCTCAAATCTTCAAGTGTCTTTGAAGACGTTGTCAGCGCAACCTGGGCCGCATCTTCCCACGACTTCGTGCTTGTTCCTACAATCTCAATAATCTTATATACCGACATACCTCTCCCCCTCCTTTCTTACCCATTGTTACACGCGTTAATATTGCCTTCACCCAAAGTGCCGTTTTAAAATAGCCTCATTGTGTCATTTCAGTGGCATGGAGAAATCTTATAACCCCTTGATAAATCATAAAATTGTTACGATACTTTACTCCTCTTAATGGCACGAGGTGTAGTGTTCCGAAGGTCTCCATAAGATTGGGAAGGACAGAATTCGGAGTTGAATTATTGTCTTTTAGAATAGCATAATGAAACACCATGTCAAGAAAGTTTGTAAGATAAAACTTTATCTTTGTATCCTTCAATTTCTATGCTAAGAAAAAATTGTTATGAGGCGTCTGAGAAAGATACAATTTATAGGAAACAGCTCATGCGCACGGTAACTGCGGCTCTTCAATTCCATGCTCCATCTTCTTCGAAAAGAATTATTCATTCCCTGATCCAATCTATGCCAATAGAAAAAGTAGTTGTCCTTTTTGACGAAAAGAAAGTTGACACATTGTGGCCAAAGTGTGAGGGAATGAGTGCGTCATCACTGGCATCAGGCAAGACATTACAGAAAATCATTGAAAAGACCGACACGGACTTTCTCCTCATCATCACTCACGCCCACACAATTCATATTTCCCCCGGCACACTGGAACGGTTTGTCGATACGGCGTCAACAACAGATGCGGGCATGGTGTATGCCGACTATTGTGAAAATGCTCATGGAAAAATCAAGGAATATCCCCTGAATGATTATCAATTCGGCAGCATCCGTGACGGATTTGATTTCGGGAATGTTATGCTCTTTTCACTTCCGGCAGTGAAACAGGCTTTGAGAAAATACGGCGCCCTGCGGGACGTCACCCACGCCGGACTCTATGACCTGCGCTTAAAGGTGGCTATTGACCACCGCCTCTTCCACATTCAGGAATTTCTCTACACAAAGGT
>JAFNGM010000222.1 GCA_017885225.1 Syntrophaceae bacterium
GTGCTGCGCAGGACCGCAAGAACCCGGAAGATGCGAAAAACCCTTATGGAGTTGAATCATAATTTAATTTGACTGCTGTATATATCCTTTCCTTGTCCAGTGCAAGTGATAAGTGTTTCGCATTATATCCCAACACTTCCAGTCCGGGAAGCCTGTCTCCGACGGTAAAGGCTGAAAATGTTGAAAAATATCAGGACGNNGCTATGGGGAATGCGCTCGCTACCGGATTCAATCGAGTCTAATTTATATATTAATATTTCAAGACTTTTTACCGATCGGAACATCGATGGAAACTATCATTGAAGGCTTATCCGTCTCTCTGCATGGATCTTTCTTCTTAGCATTCCTGGCCGCCTATCTGGGAGGTGTTTTCGTCAGTTTCACTCCCTGCGTGTATCCTGTGGTACCTATCACGATCGCTTTCATCGGTGCCCGCGGAAGCGGTTCCAAGATGAAAGGGTTTGTGCTCTCCTGTATCTATGTTTTAGGCATGTCCGTCACATTTACCGCATTAGGCGCCGTTGCAGCCTTAACGGGTAAACTCTTTGGACAGATCCAGACAAATCCCTGGACATATTTCATTGTTGCCAATATATGTATCTTCATGGGGCTATCCATGCTGGAAGTTTTTGTGCTGCCCCTGTGGACACCCGGCTTTCTGATAAAGGCGCAGTCCAAAAAAAGAGGGGCTCTCAGCAGCTTTTTTGTCGGAGCCATATCGGGCCTTGTGATGGGCCCCTGCACGACCCCCGTCTTGGCAGTGCTCTTGAGCTACGTGGCAACCAGCCAGAACATGTTCCTCGGCATAAGCCTTTTATTTATTTTTGCCCTCGGCATGGGCACGCTCCTTATTATACTCGGAACATTTGCCTCACTACTGACGAACATGCCAAAATCAGGCCTGTGGATGACAAAGATAAGCCACATTTCCGGCTGGATATTACTGGCAGCAGGAGAGTATTTTCTCATACAGGCAGGAAGTCTTTGGATATGAAGGATTTTATGATGGATGCAAAAGCAAGGTTTGTTCTTGCTGCGATTGTGGGATTCATGGTGGTTGTACTTACCATGATCTCTTGTACAGAAGGCAGCAAGCCGGAAGCGGAGAAGAGCAGCACTCACATGACCGCTCCTGATTTCAGCCTGAAAGATTTAACCGGTAAGAACTTTACGCTCAGCGCTCACAAAGGCAAGCCGGTACTTTTAATATTTATTACCACGTGGTGTCCCTCTTGTCGTTCCGAAATGCCTCGCTACAACAGCATCCATAAAAAATACGGCCAGCACGGACTCGAAGTGATAAACATTGATATCGAGGAACCAAGAGAGAAAGTATCGCGGTTCGCGGAAAAATATAATGTTTCCTACAGAGTGCTCTTAGATGAAAAAGGAAAAGTCGCTGAAGTTTACAGGATTGTAGGAATACCGTCCATGGTCCTCATCGACAAAGAAGGGAAGGTGCTGAGTAGACAGTATCTCGCCATGGATAGACTTTTGGAAAATCTTTTTGGAAAAAACTGAACACTCACCTTTCACCGCAAAGAAATGTGAATTTTTCAATTCTTTGAATGTGATATGAGAAGAGATCATCCCCTTGAATTCGGCACAAAGATAATATATTAACCACCGCGTTGTCATCATTGCGGCTGAAGGCACTTCTTTTTTACAACGGAAGGACAGGCGTTTCTCCTGTCTGCAATATGAACGAAGGAGACAAATCATGGCAATTCATCAACCCATGAAAAACCTCACCATTGTTGACTTGGACCAGCCCTTGGAGGGATTCCGCAATTTTCTCAGCAGCTGGGTATATATCAAGGATGGTCTGACCCTTGTGGTCGATCCCGGTCCGCGTTCCACTATTCCCGTGTTAGTGGACGCCCTGAAAGACATGGGCTTAAAAAAAATCGATTATATTCTCCTGACCCACATCCATATCGATCACGCAGGAGGCACAGGTGTACTGGTGGAGCACTTTCCGGATGCGCAAGTGATCTGCCATCCCAAGGGTGCAAAGCACATGATCGACCCTGCCAAACTATGGGAGGGCTCCCGCAAGTTTCTGGGAAAGGTTGCAGATGTGTACGGCGAAATTGCCGCAATACCGGAGCAGAACATTGGCTATCAGAATCCTATTGAAGTCGGCAACGAAGTGATTCGCGTGTTTGAGACGCCCGGCCACGCACTCAATCATCTGTGCTATCAGATCGGGAACGTATTATTTCTCGGAGAAGTCGCAGGGATAAACTATCCGCTGGACGAGGGTCTCTATCTTCGTATTGCAACACCCCCTCCTTTCATTTATGAGATTTACAAAGGTTCTCTGGAAAAGGTTGCTGCCTTAGATGTATCACACGTATGTTTTGGTCACTACGGTTACCGGGAAGACGTAAAAAATGTATTTGATACAGGACTCAACCAGCTTGAAAACTGGATGGCGATAGTAGAAAAGCATTGCAATGCGGGGGGCGAACTCTCCGAGGATAGAATCTATGAGGACCTTCTGAAGAATGACCGGGGGCTTTCCTTGTATGGATACCTGCCGGCGGATGTCCAGTCCCGGGAAAAGATTTTTTCCCTCAACAGCATCCGGGGAATGTGGGATTACTTTAAAGAGAAGGATGCCAATCCCGCTTAGATCTACGTATCCAGCCTGTGCAGACCGGCATCTTTCGCCCAGCGGAGGGCCATGACATACTCATTTCTGGTGATCCGGCGATTAATTGCAGGATCACCAAAGGCTTTCCCACAGGGGTGGTATTGATCCATTACATTCACGTAGGTGTCCTTCGATATCTTGTCGGCCAGAAATTCCATGATCTCCCTGGTCCCCGCCACATCGTTCGGCATGATCAAATGACGTACAAGCAATCCCTTCACGGCGATCCCCGATTCGTCAACGACAAGATCCCCTACCTGACGGTGCATCTCTTTGATGGCAGTGACGGCAA
>JAFNGM010000223.1:0-3637 GCA_017885225.1 Syntrophaceae bacterium
ATGATGGCTCAATTACAGGATGGCGCCAGATTGACTCGCTCAGGGAAGTCATTGATAATAACTATTTTGCCCTGAAACAGGACATGACCATCCTCAATGAAGAGATTGTAAAGGTCGCCGTGGACATGGCCCTTGTGAGGACCTTAGCACGGAGAAGCCTGAGACCAGAATCCGTGGACTGGTTTCTCCCCCACTATTCCTCGCATTTCTTCCGCGATAAGTTATTCCAGGCCATGGAGGGGATCGGATTCACCATTCCTTATGAAAAGTGGTTCACCAACCTTTCGTATAAAGGAAATACCGGATCGGCTTCAATCTATGTTATGCTGGAGGAGCTGTTTCATTCGGGCATGCTGAAAGAAGGGCAGAAGATTCTTTGCTTCATTCCGGAGAGCGGCCGCTTTTCCATAGCGTATATGCTCCTCTCTGTTGTGTAAAATTATCCGGGTCATCTCCGAGCTGCTATCCTCCTGTTACTTTTTCTCTCAATGCCTCAATATTCGTTTTGTGATTGTAAAATATGAGCAGTGCCGTTGCGAGAACACCTGTGATGGCTGCCGGTTCCCGGCTGAACGTGAGAATAGTTCCGATGGCGATGGTGGCTGTCATGAAAAAGGAAGCAATAAAGGGAATCCGGATTATGCTGAAGAGGATAACCCAGACAATACAGGAAAGCATGGAAGAAATGGGCGACAGCGCTGCACCGAAGCCGAGGTAACTGGCGACGCCCTTGCCGCCGCGAAACCCATGAAAACAAGGGTAGCGATTGCCGATGATCAGGGCCAGCCCTACCCACGGCACAAGAGAGGTATCAAGGAAATAAAGGGCAGCGGCGCCGATCGCCAGCGCCCTGCCCACATCAAGGATCAATACCACGGCGGCCCAGAGCATCCCCGCCTGACGGTAGACATTTGTTGTACCCGCGTTGCCGCTGAACGTTTTCCGAGGGTCTTCTTTGCCTAACAGCAAGAGAAGAATGATGGCGAAGTTGACCGATCCCGCCATATATGCGGCAATAATGAAGAATAGTGTCACTTAACCTGGGACGGTGCCATATCGGCAACTGCTTTGAGATACATGGTTTTGAATTCAGGATCATTCAAAATCGTCTCAAAAAGCTTGCTGGTCATATTGTACGCGCGCTGCTCAAGGTATTCCTTCGTTCGCTGTTCCGCTTTATCCGGAAGATTCTCCCCGGTAATTGTGTAAATCTTGGTCAAAGACGCCCCGTAAATGAATTTCTGCAGTTTCACCTCCACTTCAAACTTTACTTCGGACATGGACTTTAAACTCATCCATACTCCCGGTGCATGGGGGTCAGGCTTGTTTCTGTTGGAGACAACCATGCCCAGGCTCATCAATGCCTTTTCACAAGAGTACCAGAAATAGTTGTCAATAAAGGAGGACCCGCTATAGTGAGTTTTCCTATCCAGGCTATAGTAAGATCCAAGGGTAGTGTCTTTGGCCTTGTTATCAAAGTCCAGAAGATTAATATGCTTACCCTTGTATACGCTCAGGTCTGCGGTAAAATTAGGCGAATAGTTGGTCAATGATACTGCAACAGTATTCGCCTGCGCCGCAGTATTGACAGCAAGAAGGGCGCATAAGAGAATACCTGTCAACAAAACTAACCTGCTTTTTCTGTGCATAATGTGTACCTCCTTTGCAGTCGATCATGAGTGACATATACGCTGAGGATGGATTAAAAGTCAACACGAATGTTCCTTTCCGTTTTTTACTTTCTTTGTGCGAGAAGTCGTTCGATCCCCGCCCGGTCATATTTTCCTGTAGATGTTACGGGTATCTCTTTCGTGACAATTATGCGCCTGGGAACGGCATACAATTCGCTGACGGCGGCGATATGCCTCCTCACTTGAAGCACATCTATGTCTGTAGCAACCAGGGCGGCCAGTTCGTTTTGACGCCCCTTCCTTGTGGGAATGGATACCACGACGGCATCACGAACCCCGGGTATCCGTTTTATTTTTGCTTGTACCGAAGCCAGGTCAACTCTTTTCCCTCCAATTTTGACAATATCATCTGCCCTGCCCCGGAGGATGAAGGACCGACTACCATCAGCCTCGGCACAGTCTGCGGTGGCGAAGAAGCCCTCCGCGTCACGGGGGAGCATCGGAGAGATAAAGTCGGACTTTACATGTAATCTCTCACGAAGTATCTTCCATGCCACAGTATCAAGCGGGCGCCATGAGTCGCCGTCCCTTGCACGACGTCTTGTCGCCACTCCTCCCGTTTCCGTGGAACCATAAATTTCAATGATGTCGATACCTGTTTTTTTATGAAAATATGCGGCGTCCCCTTTATCCAGCACTCCCGCGGAAGAAAAGGCCATTCTTAAATTATGCTGTTGCAAATCGTCCGACTTTAAAATCCGGTAATGAATGGGTACGCTGACGAGAATGGATGCCCCATGCTCCGCGGCGGTCCGCAGGATTTCTCCGGGGAAGGTGTACACGCCGCCGAGAACCCGTGCGGAGGAAAAAAAAGGAATCAGCACGGAAAAGAGGAGTCCGTATATGTGCTGGGGAGGTACTGATGACAAAAAGATATCGTCGGGAGATATGCCGAATGTATCTATCAGGTAACGGGCTTCCGTAAGCATATTCCGGGGTGTCTTAGACCATACCTTCGGTTTTCCTGTTGAACCACCCGTAAACAGCATGAGAAAGGGCACATCCGGATCCAAGAAAGTGCGGGAATTAGTGGACTCATGGTGAAGCATGGAAGGGGTGATGACCTCGCAGCCGGGGGGGAGGTCTCCCGGCTGGTCCGCACACAAAAATATACAGGGCAGCGTCTCAAGGATTTCCTCAAAGGTCTGCCGGGAGAAGGCGTAGGGGAGCACAACGCGGGGGCCTCCGGCAAGCGAGGCAAAAAGTGCTGCGGCAATAAGGGCTTTGTCGCCGGTGCCGATACAGATCGTGGCGCGGTCTTCTTTATCAGGTGGCTGGAGCCGAAGGATCCCCGACGCAAGGCGGTATACATCTCCAAACGTGCAACCGTTCACAATAAATTCCCTCATCGGGTCAGGCAAAGGGGAAAAGATGTGACCAGGCCACTCCAGCTGGGCGCTTTTTCCTGCAGCGAAAGGATTTATCTCCATGAATAATTCCCCTTGACTAATATCATTTTTTTTATTTACTATGCCGCCGTTTAATAACACATTTTAGCAACTATTAACATCTGAAAAACCCTCGGTTCGTGATGGTAGAATGGATATTGAGAAGCTGATTCCCCACAGGGACAGGATGAAATTGATCAGCGAAGTGTTGGATATCGATAATGATAAGGTTGTCACTTCTGCACGTGTGTCCGACACATGGCCTCTCTATAAGGGAGGTTTTGTCGACCCTGTCGTTCTTATCGAGATTGTGGCGCAGACAGCGGCGGCCCATATACGATGGAAAAAGGGGGTTGACAAAGGCGGCGGCGGCGGATGGCTTGTCGGTATTAAAAGTGCCGAATTTTTTCTGGATCGGATTCCATTGCATACGATGCTTATAACCACAGTGAAACCTCTGTCCGGAGCGGAGAATTATAACGTCCTGGAAGGAACCGTTTCGACGGATAATGACATACTGAGCCGGGTTCACATACAGGTATTCCGGTCTGAATGATA
>JAFNGM010000223.1:3680-14027 GCA_017885225.1 Syntrophaceae bacterium
CATTCGCTTGCTTACCCCGCAGCAAGCTACGGGGAATGCGCTCGCTACCGGATTCAAGGGGCCAAGGGGTCGAGGATTCGAGTGAAATGCGAAGAAGCCACTTGAACCATCGAATCCTTTTTGCAATTAAATGGGAGAAGCGCTAAAAAGAGGAATTACCGGGCGGTCTCCGATATATGGAATTTGAACATTCAAGTAAATTCCCCCCTTTGAAAGAGGGGGGTGAGGGGGGATTTTGAACAGTATGAAAGAGGAGCAGATCGCCCTGGTAACAGGCGGCAGTCGAGGCATTGGCCGCGCCATCGCCATAGAACTGGCGGAAGCGGGATATAAAGTCATTATTACTTACAAAGCAAACGATCGGGCGGCTGAAGAAACCCTGCATAGTATCCGCTCAAAGGGCGGCTCCGCGGATAAAGTCCGGTTCGATGTGGCCGACTCCAGGGAAGCAGCAAAACAGATGGATGAAATCATCTCGCAGAATCAAAACCTGCGCATTCTCGTCAACAATGCGGGAGTCACCGCCGATGGTTTGTTTATGATGATGCCTGAGGAAGATTGGGATACGGTGATTCAGACAACCCTGAAAGGCTTTTACAACGTCACGAAACCGGTCATAAAAAGGATGGCCAGAAACCGCAAAGGATCCGTTGTTTCCATTTCGTCAATATCCGCCCTTGTCGGAAACAGGGGACAGGCCAACTACGCTGCGGCGAAGGCAGGTTTGATTGCCGCGAGCCGCGCCCTTGCGTCGGAGGTGGCCAGGCTGGGTATCCGCGTAAATGTGGTTGCTCCGGGATTGATTGATACAGAGATGATCAAGGGTGCGCCGATAGAGAGGATCAAAGACATTATCCCCATGGCGAGAATTGGGAAGCCGGAAGAGGTTGCGAAAGTTGTCCGTTTCCTGTGTTCTGACGACGCCTCGTACATTACGGGTCAGGTCATTTCCGTCAATGGCGGCATGTTTTAAATAGGACGGGAAAGGAAGTTCAAGAGCAGCATTTTTCACGGGACAAGCAGGTAAAATCCCCCCTAACCCCCCTTTAATAAAAGGGGGGAGCGAGGGGGATTTAAATGAAACCGCACAGACTAAGATACGAACAGATTCCTTAGGATGAACTTGATGATGAAGAAAAGCGGAGCGAAAAGATATGTATTCCTCATGGGGATACTATGTTACTGTATATTTCTTCTGGGGTGGGCGAATACCTGGGAGGATATCCGTCGTGAATCTAAAAAGATACACTCGGTGAGCGCTCAGTTTTCTCAGAAAAAACACGTGCAGATCCTGACAAGACCCCTTGTTTCCAAAGGTTTTTTTTACTTTCAGGCACCCGATTCGGTGAGATGGGAATACACGTCCCCCATAAAGAGCGTGCTCATCACGCATAAGGGGAATATCAAACGATACACCCAGGGAGAGAAAGGCCTTGTTGAGGATGCAGGCGGGCCTCTCGAGGCGATGCAGATCGTTTTGCAGGAGATCGGCCGTTGGACCAGAGGGGAGTTTACGGAAAACGAACATTTCTCCGCAACCCTGAAAGGCGGTAAGGCGCCAAGCATAATCCTCACGCCGAAAGAAAAAGGGATGGCGGCCATGATTTCACGCGTCGTGATAACCCTCTCGCCGGACAGGCAGGGTGTCATAAAAACTGTGAAAATCTTTGAAAATGAAGGGAACCATACCCTCTTTGAATTTACCGACGTGCAGATTAACGGGAAAATCTCTGAAACGTTGTTCCGGGAAATGTGATGAAGGCTTTTGTAGTGCCTGGACGCTGGGTCATTATAGTAACAATGATGGCGCTGATCATCTCCTGTGCCCGTCTTCCTGTCATCAAACCGGTGGACCCTGAGGCGATGCAGGATACGAGGGAGCGGTGTCGCCGGCCGTTTCTCGACAGCTCCTACCGTTTCATCCATGCAATAGAGGTATCGTTTCCCGGCGGCAGGAAGGGAACGGTCGTGGGTATTACCCTCGTCGATCCTTCAGAGAAAACTGTCCACAGTGTGATCATGACTATCGAAGGATTCGTCCTGTTTGACGCCCGGTATGAAAAAGAAGTGCGGGTGAACCGGGCTTTGCCTCCATTTAATGCAGAACAGTTTGCCGGATACATGATGGATGATGTCCGTCTCATGTTTCTTGCTCCCGAGGGAAAACTTGCGGATGCCGGTGTGCTCGCAGATGGATCGACTGCCTGCAGGTACCATGGTAATAAGGGCACTACTGTAGATGTGGTCGTCCATAAGGATGATTCCTGGAATATCGAAACATACAGCAACAGTAATGAACTGCTGCGGAAGATAAGGGTCGTTGAAGTACGAAACGGGATTCC
The DNA here is from genome assembly GCA_017885225.1 of Syntrophaceae bacterium. GTDB lineage: Bacteria > Desulfobacterota > Syntrophia > Syntrophales > UBA2185 > UBA2185. Next base: position 6,023 of record JAFNGM010000223.1, read on the forward strand.
TAATATGGTCGAGTTGCACGGGTTCGGCTTTCGCGAGTACACCCTGCGCCTTAAGCTGATAAGTGCGGAGGCTGTTTCTCCCCGCGTGAATCAGGCACCTCCCGGAGATATTCCAGAGGATGAGGAATAGCATAATAAGTCTCCCTTTATAAAGGGAGATTAAGAGGGATTTTACATAGCGGAACAAATATCTCCTGCTTCTTTTCCAAAGGGGGAAGTAGAATCTATTAATAGAGAAAGTCAGGAAGCAGATTTGAAATTCAAACTCATTTATCCAAGATGGAAAAAACTGGACGGGCAAACGGAATTTCACCTTCCACCCCATGGCCCCGTTGTCTTTGCCGCGACGCTGCCCGATGATGTAGATGTCGAATTTATCGATGAAAATGTGGAATCCTTAAACTTTGATGATGCTCCCGATTTTGTGGGAATATCGGTGATGCTGACCAGCCAGATCACTCGGGGCTGGGAGATTGCTGACAGGTACAGGCAGAAGGGTATCAACGTCATTTTCGGCGGTATTGCGACGATGCTCCATGCCGAGGAAACAATGCTGCACGCTGATGCGGTCTTTCTCGGTGAGGCGGAAGGCCGGATGGAGGAAGTCTTCCGTGATTTCAGAGACGGACGGTTGCAGAAGCGATATGATTACCTGCTGGATTTTCCCCCCGCGGCATCCATCGGAACAGCGAGAAGAGACATATTGAAGAGGGAATTTTACTATTATAAGGGCGTGCAGATGGTGGACCTCGTACATGCGTCGCGGGGGTGCCGTTTCGATTGCTATCCCTGCTGCGTGTCTTTCCTGGGAGGAAGGAAATTTCGTCCCCGTCCTATTGACCGGGTTGTGGAGGAACTGGCGGCAATCGACAACAACCGTCTTTTCATAGTGGACAATTCCCTTGCCCAGGATAAAGAGTGGGAACGGGAGCTGTTTACCGCCATGATTCCCTTGAAGAAGAAATGGTGCTGTCATCCCATCGAGGACGATGATGAAATTCTTGATCTGGCGGCGCAGGCGGGCGCCTGGTATGTCTATCAGGCTATATTCGATACATCAGACTATATACGGGATCGCATCCGCCGCTATCATGACCACGGTATCGCCGTAGAGGGTACGATTCTCCTCGGCCTCGATGACCATACAGAAGATGATATACGGCGGCTCGTGGATTTTCTCCTGGAAATCAACCTTGACCTCGCTGAATTTACCATCCTCACGCCCTTTCCCCACACCCGGGCCTTCGACGACCTGCACCGGGCCGGGCGCATCCTCTCATATGACTGGAACGATTATACGGCAGACAAGGTGGTGTTCCAGCCAAGACATGTGGCTCCGGAGAAACTCCAGGAGCTTTATGTCCATGCATGGGAGACATTCTACCGTGATGAACCTCAGCCATACAAAATGTTCAAGCTTATGCAGAAGGTAATGGAAAAAGAGAAGGCTGATGGGACATACAGGGGCCGCAAGAGGGAACTGATGGCCCGCAGGTTCGGCAAAAAAGAAGAGATGTCTGGAGGTCAGGTATGAAGGGACGTGCAACAAAAGAAGTGATCATCGGCGAGGGGCTGGTGACGCTCCGGGAGGTCGTTGCAGTGGCACGGGGAAATGCCCGGGTGAAGCTCAGCAGGGAAAAAAGTTTCCAGGAGCGTGTCCGCCGCAGTGAGGCTATGCTTCACAAAGCCATCCAGGATGGAGTTCCTGTATATGCTGTTTCCACGGGCTTTGGAAAGTCCTGCGGAAAACGACTGAAGCGGGATCAGATCCGGAAACACCGGGGAGCTAATCCCATCCGGTTTCACGGCTGCGGCACCGGTGAGCCTTTCAGCATCGAGGCCACACGGGCGGCAATGCTCTGCCGTCTGATCTGTCTTTCCCGAGGGTATTCCGGAGTATCTCTGGGGCTATTGGAGCGGCTGGCGGCATTTCTCAATCGTGGGATCACACCCGTCGTCCCCTGTGAGGGATCTGTGGGCGCTTCCGGTGACCTGACGCCCATGTCCTATGTCACGGCAGCCTTGACGGGTGAACGGGAGGTTATCTATCGGGGAGAGCGTATGCCCGCCGCCGAGGCTTTGGCGTCTGCGGGCCTCGTCCCTTATGCCTTTGCCCCGAAGGAGGCTATTTCCATGATGAACGGCACTTCTACTATGACGGGAGTTGCTGTTCTCGCCGTCGAGAGAGCGGAGCGCATCCTCGATGCAGCCATCTGCGCCACATCACTCACCGTTCACGCCCTGAAGGGAAAGGTTCTCCACTTCCACCCGACCATCGGTGAGGCAAAACCATTTCCGGGGCAGGTGAGTGTCGCCCGGCGGATTTCGGAGCTGCTCCATACGAAGGAGGTGAACGGCGATCTCGAATCGCACACGCGGGAAACCCTGCAGGATCCTTATTCTGTTCGTTGTGCACCGCAGATCATCGGGGTCCTTCACGATGCCCTCGTATGGATCAGGCAGTGGGTTGAGACGGAAGTGAACAGTGCAAATGACAACCCCATATTCGATCCGGAAACGGGCCAGCCGCTCATGAGCGGGAATTTCTACGGAGGCCATATGGCGTTTGCCATGGATGCCCTCAAAGCGGCCTTGGCCTCTGTCGCAGACATGTCGGACCGGCAAATGGCGCTCCTGGTGGATCCTCTTCTCAACCGGGGGCTCCCGGCAGACCTGGTAGGGATTACGGGAGAGGATGCGGTATTTCACCATGGCTTCAAGGCCATGTCGCTTTCCACGTCGGCCCTGACGGCGGAAGCCTTGAAGCTGACCATGCCCGCGGCCTCCTTCTCGCGTTCCACGGAGTCCCATAATCAGGACAAGGTCAGCATGGGAACAATCGCTGCACGGGATGCGGAGCGGATCTGTACCCTGACGGAGCGTGTTCTGGCCATTCACCTCCTCGCCGCTTCCCAGGGGTGCGAGATTCGTGGAAACCTCGAAGTAAGGCCGCAGCTTCTCGCCCTCATCGCACGGATTCGCGCCCTCTCAAAATCACTCGTGGAAGATCGCGAGATGGACACAGACATCGAACGGCTTGCACGGGCCATCGCCGGATCAAACCTGTGCGGGAAATAGTATGATGCCTCGTAAGTCGAAATGGCGCTGGAGCACGCAGGCCACTGGTAGTAAGCCATGATGGAAAATTTCCGGCAGGCCCTTGTCGCTGGTGTCGAGCGCCTTACCGCCTGGGCGGATATCCTGGACCGCATCAATGTCTTTCCTATCGCTGACGGAGATACGGGGCGCAACCTTGTCATCAGCCTTGCGCCCCTGCGCAAACGGGACCGTGACATACAGCTCCTTTCCCGAGACCTTCTCCTTTCCGCCCGCGGGAATTCGGGAAACATCGCCTCCTGGTTCTTCCAATATTTTGTTCAGGCTACTTCCCTGGAAAATCTGCCCGAAGCTGTCCGTTTGGGGCGCGATCGTGCCTGGCAGGCGGTGCCTGATCCCCGGCCGGGTACGATGTTGAGCTTCTTCGATGCCCTCGCGACAGTTCTTTCCGATCCTCATACCCTCTCCGGCATTGATNNAAGCTGTCAAAGGCCGGCGTGGTGGATGCCGGGGCGCTTGGTCTTTTCCTCTACTTTGAGGGTTTTTTTCATGTCCTCACAGATGGGCAGATGCCCGTTTGTGAGGTGGCGGATACATTTCATGACAGACTGCACGTCTCGCCATCCTATCGTGAGGATCTGGAGGAGGGTTACTGTGTGGACACGGTACTCCAAAGCGATGCGGATACGAAAGAGACCGCGCAGATGCTCGCGTCCCTCGGTAATTCCATCGTGATAACCCGCAAGGATGCCTACCTTAAGGTCCATTTTCACACTCGAAATCGGGAAGATGCCCGCCAAAAGCTCTTGCATCTTGGCCGGGTAGTCGACTGGGCAGAAGATGATCTCTATGCGCAGACATCGGCGTTCGGCGCTTCGGGCCGGGAACCGGTCGTCCATATCATGACCGATGCGGCAGGATCGGTGACACGTCAGGAAGCAAAGTCCCTCGGGATCAGTCTTCTGGACAGTTACATCACCGTCGGTGATCATTGCCTTCCGGAAACCTATTTCAGTCCCGACGAACTTTATGGCGCTATGCGCGCGGGAGAGAGGGTGACAACTTCCCAGGCCTCCGTATTCGAGCGGCATCAGATCTATGCGAGCGTTATGAGCCGCTACAGACAGGTTCTCTATATGTGTGTCGGGTCGGCTTTCACGGGAAACTTTCGTGTAGCTATGGACTGGAAACGGGAGCACGATCCGGAAGACCGCTTTNNCCTTTGAGGCGGGGGAGTCCGGTCACATCATAGCGTTTGCCCGCAAGGCCATTGACCGATGCGAAGAGTATGTGTTTCTTGACCGTCTCGAATACCTGGCCGCCGGGGGCCGCCTGTCGAAAACGGGAGCGTTCTTCGGTGATATGCTCCGCATGAAGCCCATCGTGAGTCCCATGGCTGAAGGGGCCAACAAAGTCGGCGTCGTGAGGAACCGTGATGAACAAGTGCGTTTCGCGTTGGCGGCCCTTGAACGATCCTTGCAACAGGGAGAGAAGGCCTTCATCATGCTCGAATATTCAGACAACAAATCCTGGGTGGAGGAGGTCAAGAGTGAACTCGCGCAACGTTATGAAGAAGCACGAATCATCGTACATCCTCTGTCTCTGACCTCAGGCGCACATATGGGGCCTGGCACATGGGCCGTGGCGTTCCTGCCGGATATTCAATAAGCACCCTTGCAATGAAAGGAATTCTGTACTTGATAAATTTCCCGGAAAAATGCAGATTAGTCGGTGTGTGAAACAAACCAGGAAAGCACTCACATCGGCTGAGAAAGTGAGAGATGAAACCCACGCGAACGATAGATAACTTGAGCACCGGTACCCCCATCACCATTGTGGCGCTCGGTGATTCCTTAACGCAGGGATGGATGGTCTCGAAAGGATACATCGATTATCTGAAGGAAATGTTACATGTAAAATTCTCCCAGAACAGATTGAACCTCATAAACAGCGGCATACCGGGTGATACGGCAGATTCCGGCCTGTACCGCATGAAGTGGGATGTTCTGCGCTACAATCCCGATTGCGTCTTCATTCAATACGCGTTAAATGACGCCTTTTCCGGTTTTACAGAGCAGCAGTTCAAAAGAAGCATCAAGGGCATTATCGATAATATCAGGGATAATGGTGATGCCGAGATTGTCCTCATCACCTCAGTGTATATTGGGGATAATGATGATAACAGGCTCGTCGAAGGGTATTATCATCAGCTGGAAATACTGGGAAGAGATTACCGTATCCCCGTTGTGCTGACGCATGAGTACTGGAAAAAGAAGATCCGGGAAGGGATACTATTCGGAACCCTGGTGCAGTTTGACGGGGTGCACCCCACGGAGGACGGCTACAGACTCATGGCGGAAGCAATCATGAATATTTTTTAGAGCGATAAAAAGATTATGAGATCGAGGTGATAAATATGAGAGTAGCCTTTATTCAACTCAATCCTGTATTTGGTGAGACAGAAGGCAATATTGAAAAAGCGGTAACGCTTATTCAGAGGACAGATGCTGAGATCATTGTTCTCCCGGAGTTATTTAATACAGGTTATCTCATAACCTCGAAGGAGGAGGCCTTTGACCTCTCAGAGCCTTTGCCTGGCGGGAAGACCACAGAAGCATTGAGCGCGATAGCCCGCAAGAAAAACGTGCACATTGTTGCCGGCCTGATTGAAAGGCATGCTGAGGATCTTTTCAATTCGGCGGTAGTGATATCCCCTTCGGGGTATTTGGGGAAGTACAGGAAGATTCATCTTTTTAATGAAGAAAAACTCTGGTTTCAGCCGGGTGACCTGGGGTTTCATGTATTTGATCTTGGGACATGCAAGATAGGGGTTATGGTGTGCTTTGATTGGTTTTTCCCCGAATCCATGCGCACCCTCGCTCTCAAAGGGGCGGATGTGATCTGCCATTGTGCAAATCTGGTTCTCCCTTTTTGCCAGGATGCGATGATTACCCGGTGTCTCGAAAACCGCGTTTATGCCATAACGGCGAACAGGACAGGCGAGGAGAAGAGAAACGGAAAAAGCTTTCGTTATACGGGCAGAAGCCAGATAACAGGCCCAAATGCAAAAATTCTGTACCGCGCGGGTGCTGAAACTGAAGAAATCGGTATCGCTGAGATAGAGGTGAGTTTGTCAAGGGACAAGAATTTGAACCCTTATAATCATATTTTTCTCGATAGAAGGGAGCATTTTTATCGTTGATCAGCCTTCTGAAATTTGTCATTCCCGTGAAAACGGGAATCCAGTGTTTTTAAGTGCTTATCTATTCACTGAGTCCCGCCTACATGGAATGAAAGACTTTTTGTGATTTCGACAATTCTATCGATTAGGAGGAGATTCCTATTGTTAATCAATAAAATCAGGCCATAGAAAAAGGCAGGGTCGACTTCCCTGCCTTTCCGCTGAAAGTGAAATATTAGTTTACCCCTTACGCCATTTCATGCTCCTGCAATTCCTGTAAAATCCTCTTCAATACTTACCTTGCGCAAATATTAAGAGCCATAACAGTGCTCAACATTCATGCACAGGTGCACTATTTCTCTTAACTTCTTTTCCGGCAACGGCGGCAGATGAGGAACTTTCTCGCGACAGGGTGAATTTTTCATATTGCGGCAGTTGATAGCTCCCGCCCCTATGATTTTAGTGATCGCATCGTCATCATTGTGCGCATCAACCATTATTACTCTACTGCAAGGGGCAGGACATGCGAATGTGTAGACCATACCTCTCACTCCTCACATAATTGGTGCTGCGTTTCCAGTGCCCGCCAAAATTCAGAAATTAAAAAAGGCCTTTGCAAATATACATCCGCGCGTAGGTCCTGAGCTTGGGTATGTGAATCCGTAATGCCGATAATGAAAACAGAAGAAGATTTTAACCATGCATGATGATCGGTGTTGAGTGTGTGATATTTACCATTCGTGAGAACCACGTTATACTGGCCATTCAAGAGCATGGCAGTAATCTCGGCAGGGTTTTTTGCAAAGCCTGCCTTGTAACCGCGATGTGCTAAGAGTTTAAGCAAAAACTCTGGTGTGTCCGACCTTTCATCATGAATCAGGATCTTTGTTGAGCGTAACATATGTTTTCATCCTGAATGGTGTTTCTGTGATGGTAAATGCCCTGTGTAAAGAAATAAGTGTCCACCCTTTGGGAGGTATTTTTTACCAAGTTAAAATATTCTTCAAGAGTGAAAGATTTTTACGAGTAGAATAATTTTACAGTGAAAAATATTGGAGAGAACCACATGCGTGACACGCCCTTTTCTTAATCTAATTCCGGATCAGATGCTGAGCGCTGAGAATATTGTGGAGGAAATCATCCCGATCATCTCGATTCCCTGAATGCCTCGGCAATACGCAGCATTCGGGAACGGTTGACGCCGAAGTCGTAGTAACCCGAACACGCCCCCGAACGAAAGTGTACAAGGCCGGTATTTTCATGCAATGAGAATTCCGCCTCATCTATAAAGCCGAATATTCTTGAGCGGAAGGACACAGCCAAGTAGCCTGGCTCTTCCTCTGTTATCTTCGAACGTGGTATGGCCTGGATGACCTCACGAAGCCCGGCCTGAGCCAATTCAATCGGCCCGGTAAACGGGATCGGCTCCATCCGGTGCTTCATGGAGTTCGTCTGTGATGAAACACAATTTGGACTGGAAGGACATGGTTTCAGCGTCTTCTCGTGCTGGCCTAACCTGATACCTTCTCTGCTTTCACCGCTGAAGGTGATACCGACACAGAGGGCGACGATGATGTAAACAACAATAGACGGTGTTTGCATAGGTTTCTCAATATATTATAGTGTTCTGAGGCAAAGTATGTCAAGACAATCTCAATCCTATTGAGTATTGACACACAGGGCTGCTTGTCTTATACTGTTCTCACGAACAAGGAAGTGCCTATCAAAGTGAGAGCTGAAGGCAGAGGAGGCGTCTATGAATTTCAT
>JAFNGM010000224.1:0-6914 GCA_017885225.1 Syntrophaceae bacterium
CGGATCGAGAAGACGGAGCAGTCGAAAGACCAGGCAAAGGTTGTAGGGGGACCGGGATACGAGGGATACGAGGTCTCGTTCTCGTTCATGACCGACAAGACCATAAAACAGGCGTGGGCGAAGGAAACGCTGAAAAAGGAGCATCTCCTTGAGTTGCGGAACTCGTGGTATCCGGGCGAGCAATTCCTGAAGAAATACGGGCTTGAAAAGGGCAAGGTTCTGAAATGCACGCTCAAAGCTATTACATCGGGCACATGCACACCCGTCGTCTTCGAGTTTGACGAAGTCAACACCATTGATTACTTCGAAACAAAGTTGCCGAAGTAGCCGGCACAATGGGTGACATGACCCTTTTCTCCCGCATTGCCATTGCCAGGGAAGTATTCCTCAAAGAAAGGGAATCCTTCCTCACCAGAAAAGGAGGCTCAGATGCGTCGCACCATATTCATTATACCCGCCCTCGCGCTTCTCGGTATCCTGTGCATGCATATGCCTGCATACGCGCAAGAGACATTAAGCGTCCAGGTCAAGGAGGGTGAGCTTCGCGCCACGCCGTCATTCCTGGGAAAAATCGTCGCCCGCGTTGCCTATGGCGACCGGGTTGTGTCAATGGGCAGCCGTGGCGCGTGGAAAAAAGTATCTGTCAGGGAGGGGAGGCTTCAGGGATGGATGCACGCTTCGGCACTGACGACCAAAAGGATTGCATTGAAAGCCGGTCAGACCAGTGTCCGCACCGGCGCCACACAGGATGAACTGGCCCTGGCCGGCAAAGGATTCAACGAACAGGTGGAAGCGGCGTTCCGGAAGGAAAACAGAAACCTCGATTACACCTGGATCAACAGGATGGAAGCCTTCAAAGTGCCTCCGGAGCTCATGAATACTTTTCTTGTTCAGGGCAGCGTGGTTCCACCCCCGGAAGGAGGCAAGCCATGAAAAAACCCTTATGGATCAAAGGCACGATCATGCTGGCCATGCTGTCTCTCGCTGCCTGCGCGAACGTTCAGACGGCAACTACATTAGCCACTGCGGTCGGCGAACAGGCGGGGGTTCTCAGTCATGCCGAGGTAGAATCGATCCGAAAAAGTACCGTGGCCGTCGCCCGGAGCCTTGAAGATTTTACACCGGAACAGGAATACTATATTGGCCGCTCTGTAGGCGCCGTCGTCCTTTCAAAGTATCCGGCGTACACGAACGCGCAGGGCAATCAATACCTGAATATGCTGGGGCAGACGCTCGCGGCGGCCTCGGACACGCCGCAAATTTTCGGCGGTTACCATTTCATCGTACTGGACTCCAATGACATTAACGCCTTCGCCACACCCAGCGGCCTTGTATTTGTCACGAGAGGTCTCATCCGCTGCTGTCCGACAGAAGACGCCCTGGCGGCCGTTCTCGCCCATGAGATCAGTCATGTCCAGTTACGGCACGGCATGCAGTCCATCGAGAAAGCGCGGATGACAGAGGCCCTCACCGTTCTCGCCACGGAGGGCGCAAAAACCCTCGGCTCCCCGGAAGTGGCTCAATTGACACAGACCTTTTCCGGCGCGATCTCAGACATCGCCAAATCCATGATCAACAACGGCTACTCCCGCTCTTTTGAATACCAGGCCGATAAGGTGGCCGTTGTCCTCCTCCAGCGCGTAGGGTACAATCCCCGCGGGCTTATCGACATGCTTACAGTAATGGAAAAGAAACTGAAGCCGGGCGGGTTTGATTTTGCGAAAACCCATCCGGCGCCCCGGGATCGGATCGCCGAAATTCAGGGCGACAACCTGTCCTTCACCCCTGTCGCAACGCCAAAGATTCGCCAGGAGCGATTCCTGAAAGCCGTCGGCAATATATGAAGACTTCGTAAGCAGGTCACCATGAACATTCCAGCCGTTCTTTTGAAAAAATTAGTGCTGGGCCTGATCGCCGGAATGGTTGGGGCATGTCTGGCGCTCTTGCTTTACCTGCCGGGCTGGCTGGATATATGGGAGGCAAAAACCTGGGACTGGCGGGTGGGCGCCATGGCAAAGCCGGTAAACACCACCGATGCCATCCGCCTTATCCTGCTCGATCAGAACTCCCTGGATTGGGCCAAGAAAGAAAATAACCTCGCCTGGCCATGGCCCAGAGAAGTGTACAGCACGATCATCCGTTTCTGCCAGCGGAGCGGGGCGAAGTCCCTGGCGTTCGATGTGCTCTTTACGGAACCTTCCAAATACGGGGTGGACGACGATCGGGCTTTCGCCGCCGCGATCCATGAAGCGAAATATTTTGTCGGCGCCGCTTCTCTCAGCCGGAGCGCGGGCACGGAACAACAATGGCCATCCTTTGCTCCGGATCCCGTATTCAAGGTTCTTGGCCTCGATCAATGGCTGTCCGCCACGGGTGCCGGCGACATTGTGTTCCCCCGGGCGGCCTTTCCCATACCGGAGATATCAGCCGCCGCCGGTGTCCTCGCCGAAGTTCACCTCAATCCTGACCGGGACAACGTCTATCGACGGGCGGCGCTCTTCCATGTCTTTGACGGCAGAGTCATGCCGTCCCTTGCCCTGGGATCTTATCTGGCCGCGAACCCGGGCGCCCCGTTAAAAATCAGCGCGGGAAGTTTTTCCGTCGGCGACAGGGAGATCCCCATTGATAACAGGGGAAACGCTATTCTCAATTTCCGAGGCCCCGCGGGAACCCATAAAACTTACAGCGCCGCCGCCGTCATTCAGAGCGAACTTCGAATTCAGAACGGGGAAAAGCCCACGATCACCGCCCCGGACGCGTTCAAAGGCGCCTACGTATTTTTTGGATTCTCCGCGCCCGGCNNACCATGCTCGACAATCTGCTGGCGAATGATTTTTTCCGCCCGGTCCCGGCAGCCTTCGTCGTCGGCATAACCATGCTGATCGCCATCCTTGCCGGTCTCGCAACGTCCTCTGTCTCCGGCATCGAAAAGAGCTCCCTGGTCTACGTCTTTTTTATTGCCGCGCCATTCGTCATTTGCCTGATCGCATACCGTGAAGGGTTCTGGTTGCCCCTGGTCGTCCAGGAAACAGGCGTGGTGCTCACACTTTTCAGCGCCGGCCTTATTTATTACACCACAGAAGGCCGGCAGAAGATGTTCATTAAGAACGCCTTCAAGCAGTACCTGAGCCCGGCGGTCATTGAACAGCTTATCCAGCATCCCGAACATCTGAAGCTGGGGGGCGAAAGGCGGATGCTCTCCATCTTCTTCTCAGATCTGGAAGGTTTTACCGGCATATCCGAAGGACTTGAACCGGAAGCGCTGACGGCCCTTCTCAACGATTACCTCTCAGCCATGACCGACATCATCCACGAAGAAGGTGGCACTGTAGACAAATACGAAGGGGACGCGATTATTGCGTTCTGGAACGCCCCCCTTGAGCAGCCGGATCATGCCCGCCGGTGTGTCCGCGCCGCCCTGCGGTGCCAGGCACGGCTCGCCGAGATGCGTCCCATGTTCCGCGAACGCCTGAAGAAGGACTTGAAAATGCGCATCGGCATCAATAGCGGACCAGCCATTGTCGGCAACATGGGCTCCCACACGCGGTTCGATTATACGATGATCGGAGACGCCGTGAATCTGGCGTCGCGCCTCGAAGGCATCAACAAACAGTTCGGGATCTATACCATGATTTCCCAATCCACCATGGAACAGATGGAAGGCGCCTTCCCTGTCCGTGAGCTTTCACGGGTTGCCGTCGTCGGCCGCAAAGAGCCTGTTGTCGTGTATGAGCCCCTGCCCCCTGAAGATTTCGAGCGCCGCCAGAGCGAGCTTGCCGGGTTCGCCGATGGCCTGACGCGGTTCTCCCGTGGAGATTTCCCGGGAGCAGAAACTATCTTTTCCAGTCTCGCCGATACAGACCCGGCAGCGCTCGCGTACATAACCAAATGCCGCGAGCTGATCGACCATCCACCGGAAGAATGGCATGGCGTCTGGGTGATTATGACAAAATGAAGCTCCTCGCCTCTTAGAACAATGTGTCCATCACTCACCATCAAAAAAACGCAGACCTCTCGATCGAAATGTGCTACTATCCATAAAGGTGGGTCCTATGGCGAAAGATGTTATTTTACTCGTCGGGCAGAAAATAACCAGGGCAGAGCTGGAGAAAAAAGGCTGGATTTTGCTCATGCATTTGCCGAACGGCATCGAAGTGCACAGTCGCTTTGACATAAAAATAATGTGGGATCCGCAAAAAGAAGAAGTTGTACATCTCTTCACCACCAGAGATCTTTACAGATAGGAAACACGTGGGCATCGTAATTGCGGCCGCCGCATACCCCAAGAATCAGATTTTACCGGGATTTTCTCAGGGTTTCCTTCAAGGAAGGAAAATCGGATATTATTGATGAAGAAATTGGACCAAAGGAAAATAAGGACGCATTATAGAATAGTGGTCCTGTGTGCCCTTTCTGTGTTTCTTGCGTCCTGTCTCAGCTGGATTCTGGAAAAGCCCTCTTTCGTCCTTCGCGAGATCATCGTCAGCCCCCGCTCCCTCAAAGAGACGAATCTTCTCCTCGGTCTCGAGGTGCACAATCCGAACCGCCTTGACCTTACGCTCACATCTTTTGAATATACTGTTTCCCTTAACAATGAAGAAATAGGAAACGGCCGCCTAGAAAAGGAGCTCCTGCTTCCCTCGTCATCAGTCACACGGGTACAGGCGCCTGTCGTTGCAAAATTCAAAGACCTGGGTGGAAGTCTAAAGGCCATTATTATCGGTGATAACCTGCTTTACAAGATAGAGGGAAAGGCCGACATCAAAACAGCCCTGGGAAGCCTCTCGTTCCCTTTCTCTAAAGAGGGGCATATTAATTTAAGAATTAATATGGGGAAATGAATCCTCCGGGCACTCTCACGGAGGATTCCTTATATTAAAAATTATCAGTCACTCCGCGCCTTCGAAAAGACACCCCTCTATACCCAGACAGGCACTATGTCAATGCCGGGGGATCTTTAAGTCCTTCAGGGCTTTGGCAAATGGATTCGCGGACTCTTCCCTCTTCCCCCACGGCTTCGGTTTCGTGTCCTTGCCTTCCTGCTTCCGTTCCCCCTTTGAAACGCCCTCCGGATCCCTTCTGCGCGGTTCACCCGGCGTCTCCCGCATGGACAGAGCGATACGCTTCCGCTGCTCATCCACAGCGAGGACGGTGACGGTGACCTTCTGATTGACCTTGACCACATCATGGGGGTTTTTGACGAAGCGGTCGGCCATTTCGCTCAGGTGCACCAGGCCGTCCTGATGGACGCCGATATCCACAAAGGTCCCGAAGGCCGTAACGTTCGTCACCACGCCGGGAATCTTCATGCCGACTTCAAGATCGGTGATGGCATTGACACCCTCCGTAAAGGAAAAGGACTCGAAATGCCTGCGCGGGTCCCGCCCCGGCTTTGCCAACTCCTCCATGATGTCCGTGAGCGTCGGCAAGCCCACTGTATCGGTGATATAGTTCTGCAGGGTAATTTTTCTTCTCGTGTCCGCATTGCTCATGAGGTCGGCCACCGTGCATCCCAGATCGCCCGCCATCGTTTCGACAATGCCGTAGCTCTCCGGATGAACGGCCGAGGCATCGAGGGGATTTTCGGCGCCGCAAATTCTTAAAAAACCCGCCGCCTGCTGGAATGTCTTCGGCCCCATACCGGAAATCCCCATCAAGTCGTTCCGCGAAGGAAATGCGCCGTGTTCATTGCGATATTTTATTACATTTCCGGCGAGCCTTTCGGAAAGGCCCGACACATATTTCAGCAGCTCTTTGCTCGCCGTATTGATCTCGACACCCACGGCGTTCACGCAGCTGGACACCACATCATCGAGGGACGTCTTCAGGGCCTTCTGGTCCACATCGTGCTGGTACTGGCCGACACCGATGGACTTCGGATCGATCTTCACCAGTTCCGCGAGGGGATCCATGAGGCGCCTTCCGATGGACACGGCACCCCGGACGGTCACATCGTGAGCAGGGAATTCCTCCCTAGCCACATTGGACGCGGAATATACAGACGCCCCGCTTTCATTCACCATCACCACCGTCACGGGCCTGCCGAAATCGATACCCTTGCAGAATGCTTCCGTTTCACGGCCTCCCGTGCCGTTGCCCACGGCGATGGCCTCAATGCGGTGCACTTCCACAAGCTTTTTCACAATCTTAATCGCCTCTTCCTTACGATGAAACTGCTCAATGGGAAAGATCGTCTCATTGTGCAGAAGCTTGCCCTGGGGATCGAGGCATACAACCTTGCAGCCCGTGCGGTAGCCGGGGTCGATTCCCAATACGGCCTTTTGCCCGAGAGGCGAGGCAAGAAGGAGTTCCCGCATGTTCTCCGCAAAGACCTTGATGGCCTCGTCGTCCGCCCGTTTCTTGTAATGCACGCGCATCTCCGTCTCCATGGAGGGCGAGAGGAGCCGCTTGTAGCTGTCACGCGCGGACAGGCGCACCTGCTCCGCCGCCGGATTGTTGTTCCTCACACAATGGCGCTCTATCAGAGAAAGGGCCCCTTCTCCATCGGGCAGGATGTGGAATGTGAGGTATCCCTCCTCCGCGCCCCGGCGAATGGCGAGGATGCGATGTGATGGCGCCTTTGCGGCATGCTCCTCCCACTCATAGTAATCCTTGTATTTGATTCCCTCTTCTTCCTTGCCTTTGACTACCCTCGATTTTACCGTGGCTTTTCCGGCAAACAGTTCCCGGAGTTCCGCCCGGAGGTTGCCGTCTTCATTGATCCACTCAGCTATGATATCACGGGCACCCGCGAGGGCGTCTTCTACTGCTTCCACACCCTTTTCAGGATTCACAAAGGACATCGCTTCCGTCTCAATGTCCATATCGGCCTGAGCAAATATTTTTTCCGCGAAAGGTTCAAGCCCCTTTTCCTTCGCGATCGTCCCACGTGTACGGCGTTTCGGCCGGTACGG